>CAYFRK010000018.1:968-2744 GCA_964345645.1 uncultured Candidatus Saccharibacteria bacterium | reverse complement strand
TCGGTTGATGAGTTCATATACATGTATAGCGAATTTGGATCAAGGTTACTTGTATAAGTACTGATAGATGGATATGAGCTTGTACCTTCGAGTATAGTCATACAAGAGATACCTGCTTGAGCAAGTGTATCGTTATCGTAGAAGTTATATACCCAAGGTAAACTAACTGCACCGCACGCGGTCATTCCAGTGTTGTTTGCTACCCAGTTGCTGATATCACCCTCTACAGTGTCGCACAATGCACGAACCTGTACATCGTAGAACTTACCATACTGCAAGCCTGTAATAGAGTAGGTAGTAACGTTGCCCTCAACTCTTACAGTAGTGAAATCTTCTGTTCCATACAAGCGATAAGCTAATTCATAACCTTGCTCCTGACCGTTGTTTTGCGAGCTCCAGCTTACGTTAAGTGTACCCGGTGCCAAAGAATCTGCCACCACCTGAACGTTTGTAGGAATTACACAAGTAGGAATTGGATACATTTGGATATTATCAATATAGAAATTTCCTGCGCTTGTGCTTTGGTTATCAAGCTTAAATGCAACATATCTGTACTCATTAGCAATTCCCTCTAAGTTTACATAGAACTTCTCGAACACACTTGTCTCTGCAGGAGTTATTACAGCAACAGGTAGGAACGTGGTTATATCCTCCAAGTCTGACATCACTCCAAAAGTCATTTCTGTATTTGCGTTTGACCTCTTTGCCCAGAAAGATATCTCGCTCCCCGAGATAGAGTCTCTGAATCTATTAGAGGCGATAAGGTTCTGACGATTTAAATTATTTACATTCATATAGAGTCCACCGCCTATAGTGTCTTGCTTTGCAGTAGAAGAGGTATTGACATATGGATATGTAATGGTAGTTGAAGAGTTGTATGGTACAACACGAGTCCAACAGTCTGGTTTCTTATTGTCAGTTGCAAAATTCTCGAACGACTCATTCCAAGCCAATGGATCCAACTCAATACAATTGGTGTGTAGGCTGCCATTCAGCCAGAAACTCTGCTCTGCTCCACAATCAGCCTTTATACGAATATAGTATAAGGTATTGTCTTGCAATCCTGTAAGAGTTACTACAGAGTCTGTAGAGGTCATGCTCTGAACATCAGTTATAAACATCTCGTCCTCAGAGTATTCTACCA
Source organism: uncultured Candidatus Saccharibacteria bacterium (assembly GCA_964345645.1). GTDB lineage: Bacteria > Patescibacteriota > Saccharimonadia > Saccharimonadales > Saccharimonadaceae > Nanosyncoccus. The sequence goes on along the minus strand of CAYFRK010000018.1, from coordinate 1,600 downwards.
CCCACTGAGAGAAGCCAACAGACTGAGGTTGTCTCCAGCTAATCATAGCCGTAGAGTCCGAAACATCTGCTACGGTAAAGTCTGTAGGCAGAATACAAGTTGGTTGCTTATAGACACGAATGTTATCAATATAAATATATGGTGTTCCTTCTGTTCTATCCAGCTTAAACGCAATGTACTTATGAGTAGAAGGCACTGCGGCAAGAGATAGCGTATAGTTTACCCAAGCGCTTCTCTCGTCTGGAATAATACTTGCAACAGGTATAAATGTAGCTGCGTCTGCTGGGTCTGACATTACACCAAAGTAAGCATCTCCAGTAGTCGAAGTAGAAGTTGCCGAGATGGTGTACTTCACATAGAACGAAACTTCACTTCCGCTAAGCGAGTCAGCAAACAGAGGTGAAGCGATAAGGTTTGTTGGAGCAGAAGAGGTTGCTCGCATCTCTGAACCACCACCTTCAGAATCCTGACAGTATGCAGTAGTAGTAGTTACGTTTGGACAGACTTTGCTGCCCGAAGTATAGCTCTCTACACGAGTCCAACACTCTGGTCTCTTGTCACTAGCAGTGTATCTATCGAAGGTCTCTCTCCAGTTCAGTGGATTGACCTCACCACACTCTGTGGCAAAGGTT
>CAYFRK010000018.1:426-958 GCA_964345645.1 uncultured Candidatus Saccharibacteria bacterium | reverse complement strand
ATAGTTGTACCCGAATTGTAAGCTAATGTACGAGTGCAACAATTTGGCTTTTTATTATCTGAAGGATAATTATCAAATGTCTCTCTCCAGTTATATGGATCTACTGTACCACATGATGTAACAAAGGTTGTGTACTCCCAGCTGCTAAAGTCGCCAGCTCCACAGTCTGCCATAACACGAACATGCTGAGTGCGTCCAGGTATAAGACCTGTAAGCTGCACAGTAGTGTCTGTAACTGTATATGAACGAACATCTTGGCTAAAGTCTGCATACGAAGAGTTCTCTACTATCCAGCTATTACCAGTAGCATCAGTCCATGTAATCGTTGCAGAGTTAGAGGTAATATCTGATGCTGTAATTGTAGCAGGTCTAGCGCAAACGTCTGGCATAACGTTTGGTCCAGTTATTTCGTCTATCATCACTCTAGAACCATTGTTGTCCACAACGTGGAAAGCAACATAGATATTCTGTCCTACATACTCACTTAAATCAACTGTGTGTGCTGTCCAAGTAGTAGTAAGAGTGTTTGGCA
>CAYFRK010000018.1:0-416 GCA_964345645.1 uncultured Candidatus Saccharibacteria bacterium | reverse complement strand
ATCACCACATTGTCTGTAAGCGTAAGCTTTGTATCAGCAAAGTCTGTTGGCGAAACACCTGTAGTAGATACCTTTATGTACAGAGTAGTATTGCTGAATAGCGAGGCAACTTTTGCCTGGAATCCAAGAGTGCTCGCTGCTGCAGTTACCCTCATTTTTGGTGTAATCAGCCAGTTGTTACTTCCACCACTAGCCCAGTTTACAGAAGCGGAGGCGGTGCCTACAGGAGTACTTGACGTATATCGCTCCCAACTAACTGTTCCGCTCAACTTGTAAGTAACCCATCCCTCTGGAGGGAATGCTGCATCCTCAAAGCCCTCTGATAGAGCGGCTCCCATCGGTAGTGTAGAGATTTTCAGGTCGTCGATAAAGATACGCCTATCGAGTCCTGTCTCGCTAAGTGTACTGATCGTAAC
>CAYFRK010000017.1:0-3599 GCA_964345645.1 uncultured Candidatus Saccharibacteria bacterium | reverse complement strand
AAAAACGGACATCATGACTGGGGTGATGGCGGCGGCGGACAAACGGCGCTTCTTTTTGATGGAATGAAGAACACCGGCTGGCATAGCAAAGTAGGCACTCCTTTCCCGCAATGCGTCTCGGTGGATATGAAAGAGCCTTTGCTGATGAATTACATCCTTATCTATCCTCCGGTACAGGTTAACTGGCGTTATCTGAAAGATGTAAATCTGTATTTGACTGATACCCCCATCAATCCTGACCGCCCCGATCTGGAGTCGTTTCTGGCAGAATTGACACCGGTTGCGACAGCCACTTATTCCGGCGAAGAGAGCTTCAAGCTTGAACTCACGACACCGGCAACCGGACGTTATCTGACATTGTTGTTTATCGACGGCACCCAACCCTATATCAGTTTTATGGAGCTGGAAGTTTACGGCTATTAATTGGTTTTGTGATGCTCTTTTTGGATTTATTCTTACATTTTTTTTTATAATCCATAAGTTTCAGTTACTTTGCAGGGATATACAATAAGTATGTCCCTGCCCTGTCTAACGGAACAGGTGTTCAGGGTATGCAAAAGATGGTAATGAATGTAAGCATTTAACTGTATTGTCTTAATTTTTCAACGCAATGGCGGAATATTGTCAGAACAAAGATTATGCACCGAAAAGTAATTCCAAAGAGTATTTAGGCAAAATAAAATCTCTTCGTCGCGCACACAACATAAAGTTAAACCCCACAAAAAAATAGAAATGAAACACTTACAACAGATCCTGATAGCAGGCATCCTCATCCTATTGGCCTTAAGCTGTTCAACCGGATCGCAAACAGACAATAACACAATCATCAAAAAAGCGGTGCCGGTATGGGCTGAAGGACGAGAAAAAGAGATGAACCTGAATCTGGGCTTCAGGGCTAATTTCACCGCCACGGCGGGCCAGAAGGTCAATTTGAAAATTGCTGCCTCCACCCTTTACCGTATCTACCTTAACGGCCACTTTGTTGGTTCGGGACCGGCAAGGGCGGCACACGGTTATTACCGTGTCGATGAATATCCGGTGAGTTCGCTCATCAATGAAGGTGAGAACCTGTTAGCTATTGAAGTGGCCGGATATAATGTGAATTCTTATTACACCTTAGACCAACCCTCTTTTCTCTTAGCGGAGGCGGAAGTAGATGGCAAAGTAGTACTGGCCACGGGCAAGGGGGATGATTTTGAGGCATTTCAAATCAATGAGCGTCTCCAGAAGGTGGAGCGTTACAGTTTTCAACGACCATTCACCGAATATTACCGGATGCAAGAGGGTTATGATCGTTGGCGCACCTCTGCTGAAGTGTCAGTAGAGCCGTTGCGGTTAACCCTATTCCCGGCGCTCCAACTACTGCCCCGTCAGGTAAAAATGCCAACGTTTGAGCTCCGTGAACCAGTCGCAATCCATTCCAAAGGGACAATCAAGAGGGTTAAACCGGAGCATTACCATAAAGACCGTTCACTAACGGCGATTAGCGAGAAACTAAAGGGCTATGCCGAGAATGAATTAGAGGTGTTTCCGGTTTCGCAGGAAATCCAGGAAATCGTCACCGAATCACAGGAGATCATCTCCTCTCCTTTGGCATCCTCGGCTGTGCCTTCAATGAAACAAAATGAATTCACGCTCTACGATTTCGGCACCAACTTCTCAGGTTTTATGGGAGCAACCATTACATGTGTTGCGCCCACCCGATTGATCTTCTATTTTGATGAAATGCTGATCGATAACGATGTGAAAACCAAACAGCGCCAAAGCGACATATGCAATCACATTGTGTATGAGTTAAAGCCCGGAAGCTACGAGCTGGAGACACTGGAATCTTATACTTTCAGGTATCTAAAGGTGATGATCATGGAGGGAGAATGCGCCATTGAGCAGCTCTATCTGCGCGATTTCTCCTATCCACACAATGAGAAAGCACGATTTGCAAGCAGTAATTTCAAATTGAACAAAATATTTGATGCCGCCAAACAGACATTCCACCAGAACGCGGTCGACATCTTCATGGATTGTCCCTCCCGCGAGCGTGCCGGTTGGTTGTGCGACAGCTATTTCAGTTCTATCACCGAACGAGATTTCACCGGCAGTCGCGCCGTATCCTATAATTTTCTGGAAAACTATGCCCTACCCGATCAATTTGCGCATCTGCCCGAAGGGATGATCCCTATGTGCTACCCAGCCGATCACAACGACGGTATATTTATACCCAACTGGTCGCTCTGGTTTATTTTGCAAGTCGACGATTACGCGCGAAACGGTGGAGATGCGCAATTAATTGAGCGACTGCAACCGCGGATAGAAAAACTGCTCGGTTATTTTGCCGGTTTTGAAAATGATGCGGGATTATTAGAGAAACTTGAGAGCTGGGTCTTTGTCGAATGGTCGAAAGCCAATGGGTTCGTGCAAGATCTCAATTACCCCTCCAATATGCTATATAGCGCGGCATTAGAGGCGGCCGGTCAACTCTATGGTAATAAGCAGTGGATCGAAAAGGCGAATAAGATTCGCCAAGAAGTGCTCAACCAATCCTACAATGGGGAGTTCTTTATCGATAACGCCATACGGGAAAACGGTCAACTGCAATTAACCGGAAATACCACTGAAGTGTGTCAATATTACGCGTTCTTTTTCAATGTGGCTACTCCCGAATCACATCCTGAACTCTGGGACAAACTGGTCAATGTGTTAGGTCCTAACCGTGACGATGCCATCACCTATCCCAATCTTTTCCGGGCTAACGCCTTCATCGGCAATTACCTGCGTATGGATATCCTATCCCGTTATGATCTTCAAAGTCAACTGATCACCGAGATAGAGGATTATTTCTATGCTATGGCCGAGAGAACCGGCACCCTGTGGGAGCATATGCAAAATCATGCCAGCTGCAATCATGGATTCGCTTCCTATATCGGGCATGTGTTGTATCGCGATGTGTTAGGAATAAAGGAGATAGACTATGAGAATAAAAGCATCACAATCCGCTTTACCGATTTGCCGTTAGAGTGGTGCGAGGGTTCCATTCCCATTGGCGACGCGTTAATCAACCTGAAATGGTCGCGCAAGGATAAGACAATCGAATATTCACTCCAAACACCCGCCGGCTTTAAAGTAAATATCGACAACAGGAGCGGTGGCGATTTAATCCAAATCGACTCGTAAGATTATCCCGCGCCTATGGCATCAGATGCCAGCCATTGACATGTTGTTCAACCAGTTCAACGACTCACATCCCCAAGCTCAATTCGGGAATGTGAGAGCGGTAAAGGAGCTGGGCAGCATAGCCAGCCAATCAAATTGGATATATACGCACACTGAGTGAGACCAATGGGGGGAGGCGGCTGGGATGTGACCTTCGAAGATCTGAAACGTTCGGGTGACTGGGAGCATGTATTAGGTGTGAATTTCATGAATCGGGCATCATTGCCTATAATCCTTATCAATTTGTATTATAGCCTTTTCTGAAAAAAGGAATCAACAAAATTGCAGCAAGGGTGATTGGCAGCTTGAAGAACTTGTTAGGTCCGCATTATCACTTTTTAAAACAGATTTTGCTATATAAGTTAATACGAATAAGTGGCTTTCTATTT
>CAYFRK010000016.1:0-4232 GCA_964345645.1 uncultured Candidatus Saccharibacteria bacterium | reverse complement strand
ACGTCGTCAAAAAGCCAAGAACAAAAGGAGTTTCGGTTAATATGACATTGTTCATCCAAATAAACTCTGGTGACAACATGAGTGCACACGCTATGACGGCGGGGGTTTTTTTAGTGTACATTTTTATAATTGAATACAACACCAATATCGCAATAATCCAAAAGAAAAGCCATAATATTTTTATTGCAACCCAAAGGCTATCACCACTAAAAAAAAGACTTGTAAAACCAATAATAAAATTCATCATTGGCATGATTTGTGCCGATATTACTCCGTGCATTGAAACTTTTCCAGTTTCCGCAAAATCTATCCCAGCATTTAAATAAGACAGATCGTCGCTTTTCAGATTATATTGAAAACCAAGTTGATGAGCCGCACATAAATGAGCTACGATGTATATTACAAGAACAACAAATATTCCGATGTTAGATTTTATGGCAAAAAATATTATTTTAATGACATTTTTTTTGTTATCTTTAAAAATAATTTTATCCTGAATTACAAAATTTATAATAAACAAAATGACATCTACTAAAATTTTTACGAACAAAGTATCTAGTGGCGAATAGTGAGCAATTAATGTCGTAAAAATAACAGAAATCACCAATTGGACAACAACTAGAGCATAGTAGTTTATGATTGAATTTTTATCGAACACCCTCTTGTTGCCCGCCATGAAGATTTTGTTTCTATTCAGATAATAATTAACCATAGAAGAAAACAACCTAGCAAGAAAGGCTGCTATGAATATTGTTGCCCCTAATGTGGGGCTGGATATTATCTCGGAAAAAAGCTTAAATAAAATGAAGTCCAGCGCAAAACAAACTCCCGAAACCACCACGTATTTCAGAAATTTACCGTTAAATATTTTTTTTCTTTGCTTTTGTTTCATGCTCTATAATACCCAATTGCTGAGTTAGATTTTTTATTTGTTCCGCTTGTTTACTTATAACTACAGAATCATAAAAAAGCTTTATAAATAAAAATCCAAAACAAGTAAAAAACACTAAGTTGGAGGCATCCTTGATACCTAGTAGGGCTGCAACTTGAACTATTACTCCCTCGACAAAGACAACAACTATCATTAAGGCGCCTACTAAAAGCCATAATAAAAGATGGCGCAACGGAACCTTTTTATGAATAGCCTGTCTACAAACCATTACAATAAAAAGCACCACTAATACCAGCAGCACTAACCTTAATTTATCTGGCATTTTTCCTCCTTAACTGTTTTTTAATTATAGCTTTAGTCATAATAACAGCCAGCGATACTTTGATCATGTAATAAATGCTCTGTATTGGTACAATAGAAGATTTACCAGTAGTTCTTTTTCTCATTCTTACTGGCACTTCTGTCACTTTATATTTTTTCAATATAGCGCTACAAATAGTTTCTGGTTCTGGATAATCGCTCGGATAATATTCTGCAAAGTCCTTTATTAATAGTTTATTGACTCCCCTAAACCCAGAAGTTACGTCTGTTATTTTTGTGCCAGTAATTAGCCATATAAGCTTAGATAAAAACCCTATCCCGACCCTTCTCATAAAGGAAGTTTTGAAACTACTGCCCTTTTTATCTTCGATAAACCTAGACCCGATTGCTAAATCCGCCCCCCGTCGTATTATGGCTTCTATAATTTTGCACAAATCTTCAGCAAAATGCTGGTTATCCCCATCAAACTGCACGGCAATGTCGTAATTATATAAGTGTGCATATTTATAACCAGTTTGTACACAGCCGCCAATACCCAGATTATTTACTAAGTTAATATACTCTATACCAGTGTTTCTTAGGATATTTGCCGTCTCGTCAGTAGATCCGTCATTTATTACTAAATAATCTATTCTATATTGCGAAGAAAACTTTTTACTGATTTCTTGTATATTTTCTACCACAGTACTAATAATCCCCGCCTCATTAAAGGCTGGGATTATGATTAGTATTTTTTTAAATTCAGTCATTAGGCTTTATTATAGCAGTTTTTTATAACCTATGTTAACCTGCTAAGCATCATTAGGTCATTACCCTTATTTAAGAGCCCTTTTTAAATAATTCAGCGTATCTTTCATCGCATCTTCAATCGTCAGCTCTGTTTTCCAACCCAACTCTTTTAGTGCCAGGGAAGGATCGGCATAAGTTTCTGCCAGATCACCATCTCGCCGCCCCACAATTTCGTATGGCAGTTTTTTCCCACTTGCTTTCTCAAACGCGGCTATCATTTCTAGCACCGAAGTGCCCTCTCCAGACCCCAAATTATAAGTCAAAACCCCTGCCCGCATCGCCTTAATGGCCGCGATATGTCCTTTTGCCAAATCTACCACATGAATATAGTCTCGAATTCCCGTTCCGTCTGGTGTTGGATAGTCTCCGCCAAAAACCTTCAATTTATCAATTTCGCCCATCGCCACCTTCATAATAATTGGCATCAAATTATTCGGAATATCGTTTGGATCTTCACCAATCAATCCAGACGGATGTGCCCCTACAGGGTTAAAGTAGCGCAAAATTACCGCCTCAAAATCTGGCTCTGCCACTGCCACATCTCGTAAGATTTTTTCAATCACATATTTTGTTTGACCATAAGGATTAGTAATTCCACGTCCCACCTCCATCGTTTCATCGCACTTTACTGTATCTTGTGTGCCATATACTGTCGCCGAAGATGAAAAAATTATTTTCTTCACCCCATATTTTTTCATACACTTTAATAAATTAATTGTCCCACCTACGTTATTTTCATAATATAAGAGTGGCTTCTCTACAGACTCCCCCACCGCTTTCAGTCCAGCAAAATGGATTACCAAATCATAGTTATTTTCACTAAATAACTTATCCATCGCCACTTCGTCCAAAAGGTCAATTTTATAAAAATTTGGTCGCTTTCCAGTAATTTTTTCGATTTTATCCACCACCGAAGCTTTACTATTAAACAAATTATCTAAAATATCTACCTTATCGACGGTTTTAAATAGCTCTACTACTGTGTGTGAGCCAATAAACCCGGTTCCACCCGTTACTAAAATTTTTTTCTTCATAAATACCTCTTTTTCTCATTATACCATGACCCCATAGCCCGCATATGGTATAATTGACCTATGAAAAAAGACCACGGTCTTATCTTTCGATTTTTTTTAATCTTGGGTGATATTTTTGCTATTATTTTTTCCTTTGGTTTTGCTTACTTTATTCGCACTCACATCGACAATCGCCCCTATTTTTTTGACTTTAAACCTCGAGAATTTATTCTTTCTATCATTTTTCTCATCCCAATCTGGATTATTATTATTGCTATTTTTGGCCTTTATCAAAAGTCCATCTGCTTTAGCAAAAATCGCGCCTCGCGCCTTGGCCGCCTCTTTATTGTTTCCATTGTCGGTACTATGGCTATTATTACCTATGATTTTTTTGGTCAAACTAACCTTTTCCCCGTACGTGTTGTTGCTATCTACGCCGCTATTCTTTGTTTTATTTCGCTTACCACTATTCGTACCGCCATCTGTTTCGTTCGTAACCGTATTATGCAAAAACGCAAAGGTCTGCAAAAGGCCATCATCATCGGTAACAGTAAAAATACCGAATATCTTGCTGATTATATCGCGTCTTTTCCCGAAACTGGCTACAAAATCGCTGCTATTGTCGCCAGTAAAAAATATATCCCCAAAGAACTGCGTAAAAAACAATACTCTTCCTTAAAAGAGGCCATTAAAAAAACCCGTGCGGATGTGATTTTTCAAACCGATGAACGTCGCACCGAATATACTTTTAAACAATCAATTTATCATCACATGCTCTATTATTTTATTCCGTCCGAAACTGTGCTCTCTTCGAATATGGGCGAACTTGAACTAATCGGCAACACCCCAGCTATTCTCGTTAAAACTACGCCACTAATCGGTAACGCCCGGATTATCAAACGCCTGTTTGATATTATTTTTGGTGCTCTTGCGCTTATTATTGCCGCTATCCCCATGCTTATCATCTGGATATTAATTAAATGTGTCGATTTTAGATCTCCTGCTATCTATTCCGATACTCGCCTTTCTCGTTACAACAAACGCTTTACTATCTATAAATTCCGTACCATGAAGCCTAAATATAGTGGACTTTCACCAGAGGCAGCCTTTACTAAAATGGGTAAGCCCGAACTTATCAAAAAATATCGCGAAAATGGTGATTTTCTTGAAAAAGACCCTCGTATTACTAAAATCGGTCGATTTTTGCGCGCTACTTC
>CAYFRK010000015.1:0-5670 GCA_964345645.1 uncultured Candidatus Saccharibacteria bacterium | reverse complement strand
TATCAACCCGACCCCAGTCAACTAGAATGGGAAGAATACAACAAGCTCGGCTCTCCCGCCTCGGCTGGCTGTGTTCGTCTCGCCATCAGCGACGTTAAATGGATTTACGACAACGTCCCCAACGGCACTACGGTAGAAATTTATACTGGACCTCTGCCAGATGGCGTTGTCAAACCCACCGCCCAACAGCTTCCAGCCGACGATTCTCGCCGTGGTTGGGATCCCACCGACCCCGACCCCGCCAACCCTTGGCACTAACCCATGAAAAAAGGCCGCTCGCAAGCGACCTTTTTGGTTAGGTTTTGAGTTCAGATATATCCCCGACATACCTCGAGAGGTCTCGGTACACACCAGTTACATCTCCGGTTACGCCAGTTACATTGCCGAAAATATTCGACAAGTCTCCGACAATACCATCTGTGTTACCTCTTAAGTTACAGAGGTTACCCGAGAGACCATCGACATTGCCCACAATTTCCGACAAATCGCCAGAAAGATTGGACACGTCGCCACTTAGATGGTGTAATACACCAACCACATTACTGAGGTCACCGATGATGTCTGTTACGTCTCCATACACTCCGGTGGCATCACCAAATACCCCAGCAGCATTGCCCCAGATGCCGGACTTATCTCCGTAAAGTCTGGCATCGTCACCATATAAAAACTCCTCCTCCAGTTTTGTTAGTGCCCATTTTGTATACTCTTTCTCTTGGAGAAATGTATGCTTGAGCTTCTTTGGTTCCAGCCTGCTTGTTGACACTCAAATCACATCCTTTAAAAAATTCTATCGCCAAAACAGGCGATATACCCCCATTATAGCATACTTTGCTTAAAAAGTCAAGAAAAAGAGCGCCACTGGGGCGCCCTGTTGGGGGTTTACTCTGTTTTACGCAGTGGACAGTGGTTTGGCATCAGGTAGAGACCCTCTCTTGCTTCACTTGTCTCCAAAGTGTTGCAGTCGTCTTTTAGCAGAAGCAATCTTCCACTTTCTCGACAAGCAGCAACGATAGATCCTCCATCCTCTGTGCCAACAATTCTCCGTATTTCCAAAAACGGACAATTATAGCAGCCGTCGACCCTTATCTCCTCGGGCAAGGGTTCAGGCCCCTTCAGTGTCTCGGCCTTTTGTTTGCCATACAGCGAGCAAAGAGGATTTTCAATGTTCAAAGCCTCCCTTAGCTTATCGTCTTTCAGCGCCAGATAGGTGCTTAAAAATCCCAGTACATTGCCTTTTCCCATATGGCAGTAGTACCTGCGGTCCGAAGCGTTATTGGGGGAATCGTCGCGTTGTTGTCTCAGCCACCTGCAATACCAGCACCCAACAACTTCTTGTTTTTGTGGTTCATAAGTTGTTTCTTTATAAACCTCCACTGGTCTAGTAATTTTCATACTCTCACTTCCTTTCTATTTATCAAGATAGGGGCAGCCTTTAGGGATTGTGCTAAACTGCTCTTTCAACCTTGCCTTAGTAGGCAGTTTTAGAAAAATTCGGGCAATGTTATCGTCGAACGGCGCAGCACTACAAAAACACCTATAATATATTTTTTGCCAGTCTGTTGTATCGCCGATGGGAAAAACCTGAAAGTATGGGCAGTCGTAGCAGCAATGGACTTCATACTCCACGAGCTCTTTCACAACCCGCTCTCGCTCCAACGTTATTTTCATAGTAAACCTCCTTATAAAAGTTCTAGGCCACAAATTGGCCCGATTTCGCTATTTTATCATATTTCCGCCCAAAAAGCAAAAAGGGCCCGCCAAATGGCGAGCCGACGCTGAGTTTAATCTTTCATAGCTCGATAAACCCTGATTATTGCTTCCATTTGGTTTTCTCTGGAAGCCACCACAATCAGACCATCTTCTCGCCCCAAACAGGGCGCAAGTTTCTCTCTGATATAAATATCAAAGTCGAACCGGTCTTTGCCCTGAAAGATCTCGACAGCCAGATTTTTCAACTCGCGATGTGACAGCACCCCTAAAAGCTTTAATAAAATATCAAAAGGTACTGTGATTTCGTGATCTGCACACTTTCGCCGCAGTGCCTTGGCAAGTTTCACTCGCCTACGCTGCAGCCAGAGTGCGTAGAACCCTGTAATTATTATAGAGAATAACAGGGCGGACATCACGATTAATAAAAAAATCGTTGCGATATTCATGTACCTCACCCCTTTCAATAGAATTTTTGACACAAAAATACCACTCCCCTAATTATATCACACTTTGCTCAAAAAGTCAATGAAAGCCCTATTTCGTGGCTTCTTCCACCGCCGATAACAGGGAATCTTCGATATTTTCTTTCTTCTTTTTCTCTGGCATCTTTGCCAACTCAATATCCAGCTCAAATCCAGTCAATTTTGAGGCCAGACGCACGTTCTGTCCCTGACGACCAATCGCAATCGACTGCTGATCCTCGGTCACAAAAGCCTTGGCGTGATTACCATCAATTTCCACCTTCACCACTTCGGCTGGCGATAGCGCTTCGCGGATATACTCCGACGCATTATCGCTCCAGTTGATAATGTCGATTTTCTCTCGATCGCCAATCTCGTTAGTCACCGCCTGCACGCGCACACCGCGACCACCCACAAAAGTCCCTACTGGATCCACCCCTGGCACTGTCGAGGCCACGGCAATTTTGGTGCGACGCCCTGCCTCACGGGCAATTCCGCGAATCTCCACCGTCCCGTTTTCAATCTCTGGCACCTCTTGATAGAACAGATATTCAATAAATTCGGCACAACCGCGTGACAAAATCAACTGCGCCCCGCGTTCGTTGCGGTCGATATTTTTGATATAAACCTTGATCCTTGAACCCACGCTATAATATTCGCCGTCAATCTGTTCAGATTTTGGCATAATCCCCGTGGTTTTCCCCAAATCAATTCGCACGATTTTTGGCTCCACGCGGGAAATTACCCCCGTCACCACCGTGTCAATCTTATCTTCAAACACCGCCAAAACCGCATCTCTTTCGGCATCGCGCAGTCTCTGCACCACCACCTGTTTGGCGGTCATCGCTGCCACGCGCCCAAATGATTTTACCTCGTGTTTTTCCTCGACAATATCACCCACTGCCTTGCCTTTGCCAGCTTCTTTTAGGGGTACTTCGGTTACGGGGTTATAAGCGACGTCATTTTCCACCACTTCGCGCATCACAAACACATCTGCTTGACCAGTCTTGGTGTTCAGCATTGCGCGCACATTCATATCGCGGTCGCCATTATCTTTGCGCCACGCTGCCGCAATTGCCATTTGAATCACATCTAGCACCACTTCCTCGGGCAGATTTTTCTCTTCAGCAATGATTTTCACCATCGCTGCCATTTGTTTTAGATCCAGATTTTCCATATTTTCCTTTCTATTAAAAACGCCGTCCCTTTTCGGGCCGGCCATTATCTGTATATTTCTATTTTAGCGCATGTCTTGCTTTTTTTCAAGCATTTTGCTATTATAGGGGCACTACTTAATACTTGTTTTTAATAAATTAAAAGGAAAAATATGAACCAAAAGGAACAAGACCGTCGTGCGCGTCTTTTGAAAATGCGTGACGAACGCTTGCCTAATATCAAAAAACAGTTCGAAGAGGCGCAAAATCGCCATTTTAACTCTAATTTTGCCCCTGGAGGTAAGGATGCCAAATTGGTCGGCAAACACCCAACAAAGGCATCAAAACCCGCCAAATCGGCTCAGAATAGCTTAAAAAGGCGAAAAGCCACTACTAAATCGGCAAAAACCACCCAAAAAGCCCAAAAACCTGCCAAAACCGCAGCTGAACAGCGCAAAGTCAATCTTTTAGTCTCTACGCGCAAGGGTGAAATGGTGCATCACCAGAGAAGGTTATCTCAAGATATCAACCTGCAGGCTACCCAGCATATTATTGGGGTGCCTGTCAATAAATCTCGCTACAACGGCTATGATGGCGCACAGGTTACTAACGCCCAGCTCAAATCGGCGCGTCCCGATCCCGAGGCCGTCCGCATCATTCCTATCGGTGGGCTCGGCGAATTCGGCATCGGCAAAAACATGACTATCATCGAATATAAATCCGAAATGATTGTTATTGATATGGGCATGTTATTTGCTGGCGAAGATTATCCCGGTATCAATTACATGATTCCTGATATCAAATATCTCGAAGATAATATCGACCGCGTCAAGGCGATTCTCTTTACTCACGCCCACCTTGACCATATCGGCGCCTGCCGTCACCTTTTGCCAAAGTTTAACCTCAATACCCCAATTTATGCCACCGAATTTACCCTTGGCATGATTAAAAAACAGATGTCCGAACTCGAAGACGTACCTGATCTTAATTATTGCCCAGTCAATCCGCTCAAACACGAAAAAATTCAAGTTTCGGAGCATTTTTCGGTGGAATTTATCCATGTTCTGCACTCTATTCCAGGTAATGCTGCCATCGTGGTACGCACCCCTAACGGCGTGATTTACCTCTCTGGCGACTGGCGTCACGAGGAAAAACCCATGGGCGTCCAAACCGACTACGAACGCATTGACGAAATCGTCCAAAAAGAGGGTATCGACTTGATGCTCAACGAATCCACCAACATTGATTCGCCTGGTCATCATCCCCACTCCGAATATGATGTTGGCGAAAATATCGGCAAAGTCATGGATCACTATGCCTCTGGTCGCGTAATTGTTTCTTGTTTTTCTTCCCAGATTGGTCGTATTGAGTTGATCTTAAAAGAAGCTGCCAAACGCGGTCGCAAAGTTGCTTTTTCTGGCTTTTCAATGATCAATAACCTTGGAGTTGCTTTGCGCTCTGGGGTGATTAAGGTACCCAAAGACACCATCATGAAAATCGAAGATGTTATCAAACTTCCAGACGAAAAAGTCACTATTATTTGTACTGGCTCTCAAGGTGAGTTGAACGCTGTTTTGAGTCGCATGGTCACGGGCGCGCATAAGTTTATCAAGATCAAATCCACCGACACGATCGTGTTTAGCTCCAACCCAATTCCTGGCAACGAGCCGCACGTGGTCAATACGGTTGATGGTCTCTTGCGTGAGGGCGCCCAAGTGATTCGTAACGGTCGTAGCCACATCACCAACCTCGGCCCGCTTCACCTTTCTGGTCACGCTTACTACGAAGATCAAGTGGATTTTGTCACCAGATTGCAACCCAAAAACTACATGCCCTATCACGGCGAGTTTTACATGCTAGAGCTCAACGCCGAGATGGCGGACAACGTCATTGGCATCCCCAAAGACCGCATTATTATTGCTGACGATGGCGACGTGGTGGAATTTACGAAGGAAAAAACCATCCGCAAAGCCGGCCGCATTCAAGTTGGCAACAAGCTCTATGACGATGCCGACCAACAGGTGCATGAAGCGGTGATTAAGGACCGGATTCACATTTCAAGGGAAGGGATTTTTATCATTATTCTCACCCTGTCCAAGAAAACTGGTCGCTTGGTCAAAACCCCAGACATTGTTTCGCGCGCCTTTATTTATCTCGATAATTCTGAAGATTTGATTGGCAAGATTCGCCATTATTTGCGCACCAAAACCGACAAGTCGATTTCTTCTGATCCCGAAATCAAGACACTCAAAGAGGAAATTAAAGAAGATATCACACATATTCTCTTCGACGCCACCGGTCACACCCCCATCGTCATCCCAGTGATTAATAAGGTGTAAAAAACA
>CAYFRK010000014.1:0-5843 GCA_964345645.1 uncultured Candidatus Saccharibacteria bacterium | reverse complement strand
GGTATGCCGACAAGCTGGGCGATGTCCACAATCGTGCGCCTTGAATCGACCAGCAGCTCCTTGGATTTTTCGATTCGCACATTGATGAGGTAGTCATTCGGGCTCTTGCCGACATATTTTTTAAACTCTCTGGACATGTGAAATTTGCTTATGCTAAAGCGCTCGGACAGGGCGTCGAGCGTGATTTCCTGAGAGTAGTTGCGGTCGATATAGTTTTGCATACCGACGATGATGTCCGGCACGATGACCTGCTTTACGGAGGTGCTGACCACCGCCAGCTCGATTTCAATAAACAGGCTGAGCAGCAGGTGGGTATACATGGCGTCCGGGTCCGGGCTTGAGTCGGTCCGGGGGCTCAGAAGCTGCCAGATCAGAGAGCGAAAGCGAGTGCCCGCGCCGAAGGTCAGATTGATAATCCGCTCCGACCTCATTCGCTCGCAGGCATTCGAAAAAAACTCTGAGTCGGGGCTGCCGTGGATGCGGATAAACGCGCATTCCCAGGGCCTGCCAGGCGCTGCGCGGTACTGTATTCTGCGGCTGCAATCGACCCATACGCAGTCATATTTGCGGCAGCGAATGCCCAGGCCGTCTACGATTATCTCGCCCTCGCCCGAAAGGGTGTAACAAAGAAGGCTCATGTCGTCCGCCATGACGGTCATGCCGATGGCGGGTATGACGACGGAGGTCAGGCGTATGGGGCCGATCCCCGAGCTGTGGTCCAGCTGGGAATAGGATGAGATGAACTTGGAGAACTTAATGTCAACGCCCTTATCCTCGTTGGACTCCTTCATGACGTCGTCATAGCGCTCGGGCGGATCCTTGGAGTGCGACATGAACAAGGAGAGGTAATCTTCCTCTTGATCGCGGCTGCGCATGTCCTCCATATCCACAGCCATTTCGATAAACTGCGACAGCAGTTCGCTTTCGCCGGATAGGTTGTCCACTTGTAAATAGTTGCGACCAATCATAATATCACCTAAAAGCAAAATATATAGAATATCTAAAAAAGTAAAAAGCATGATTTGCAGATAGGCTTAAAAGGGCTCGAAATGTGTCGAAACCCGTCTGCAGCAGAAAGGGTGGGGGGAATTCACAAGCTTTGCGTCATTATGACGTACTATGATTATACTTTGTTTGACATAACTAGTCAATAACTATAAAAACTCTGGAGAGTGGGCGAGGCGGATGAATGCTTGTTATATTGCTAACAATATAGAAATCTTGCTATCAAGCGATGGTTAACTATTTAACATAGCAAGATATAGAGGAATTCTAGCATTATATGCAATTGAGTTTTAGGAGCATTTGGATGATAATTTAACATGAAGGCAAGACTAGAGTAAACTGATCCAAAGAAATAGTATGAAAAATGGAGGTATTAACATGGCATTCACCTTTACCGAAGAGCAAATCATGATCCGCGATATGGTTCGCGAGTTCACGAAGAAGGAAGTTGAGCCCCGCGATAAGTGGATGGATGAAAACGGCTTCGATTACGAGCTGCATAAGAAGCTCTGCCAGGCCGGCTTGATGGGCATTCACCTCGACACCAAATACGGCGGCGGCGGCGGCGACGCCGTTACCAGCATTATTGTTATCCATGAGCTTGCCAAGGGCAGCGCCAGCGTGGCCCTGTTCCTCGATGCAAACTGGCTCGCGGCCGACCTCATCCTATATCACGGCTCCGAGGCGCAGAAGGACAAATATCTTCCGCAGGCCGCACAGGGCAAGATCTTTGCCTTCGGTCTGACAGAGCCCAGCGCAGGTTCCGATGCCGCGGGCATCAAGTCCTACGCCACCCCTGCACCTGATCGCGGTTGGATACTCAACGGCGGCAAGGCCTGGATAACGAACTCCGGCGTTGCGGATTATTATATAATCCTTGCCAAGACCGACCCCGAGGCGGGAGCCAAGGGAATCTCCGCGTTTATTCTCCCGAAGGACGCCGAGGGCCTAACCATCGGCAAGTTTGAAGACAAGATGGGCATGCGCGGCTCCGCCACCTGCGAGCTGTCTTTCGACAATATCCACCTGCCTGCGGACGCTCTGCTCGGCAATGTCGGAATGGGCTTTAAAATGGCCATGCAGGCGCTGGACGGCGCGCGCATCAGCATCGGCGCGATTGCGGCTGGACTCTCCGAGCACGCGATGGTTATAGCCAGGAACTACGCAAACGAGCGAATGGCCTTTGGAAAGCCGATCGGCAAGTTCCAGGGTATTCAGTTCAAGTTTGCGGATATGTCCTCTGAGATCCGCGCTATGGAGTTGCTCACCTACGATACCGCCAAGATGAAAGCCGAAGGTAAACGCCACACACTTGAAGCTGCGCAGACCAAGCTTTTCTCTGCAGTCCGCTGCACCCAGATCTGCCTTGAGTGCCAGCAGGTGCTGGGCGGCAACGGCTACAGCCGTGAATATCACGTTGAGCGCTTCGTGCGCGATGCAAAGCTCCTTGAGATAGGCGAGGGAACCAACGAGATCCTGCGTATGCTCATAGGCGGCACCATACTCAGCCAGAAATAAGTCAAAGCACTGGGAGAAAGATGAAGACACTAGTATTCGTAAAGCAGGTTCCCGATACGGAAGAAGTAAGGCTTGACCCCGTAACCAGTAACCTGATGCGTGACGGGGTAGACAGCATAATGAACCCCTTCGACGCCAACGCAATCGAGACCGCCATACGACTCAAGGAGAAGCATGGCGGCACGGTAGTGGCCATCAGCATGGGGCCCCCGCAGGCCGACGACGTGCTCAAAAAGGCACTCGCCATGGGCTGCGATGAATCGGCGCTCCTGAGCGACCGCGCCCTCGGCGGTGCGGACACCCTGGCCACCGGCTATCCGCTCGCGAAGGCGGCCGAGAAGATCGGCGGCTATGACCTGCTCATCTGCGGCAGACATGCCATTGACGCCGAAACCGCGCAAACCGGGCCGATTATCGCTGCCTTTCTGGACATCCCCCATGTCACGCTGGTGACCTCTGTGGAGATTGAGGACGGCTGGGCCTATTGCGACCGCCTGCTTGGCGACCGCATCGAAAAGGTCAAGGTAAAGCTGCCCGCGCTCATCACTGTTTGCAGCGAGATTAACGAGCCGCGATATCCTACACCCATAGGTATCATGCAGGCGCTCAAAAAACCGCGCCACACATGGAACGCGCAGGACCTCGGCTGTGATCCGGGCATGATCGGAGTCTCCGGCTCGCCGTCGTCCACCAAGAAGTCCTTCGAGCCGCCCAAGCGCAACATGAACACGACGTATTACAGCGGCACGGTAGAAGAAATGGCTCAGGCCATAGTGGACACGCTCGAAGCCGAGCGGCTTATTTGAAGGGAGGCGGATATCCATGAGTAAAGAAAACTATAGCGGCATATGGGTGTTTGCCGAACAGGAGGGCGGCAAGCTCTCCACCACCGTCTTTGAGCTGCTCGCAAAGGCAAACGAGCTTAAAGGAAAGCTCGGCGGCACAGACACAATTACGGCAGTGCTCCTGGGCGACAACGTTGCCTCGCTGGCCGGCACACTGTTTGAGTACGGCGCGGAGCGCGTGATCATAGCCGAGCACAAAAATCTGGCGGTGTTCAGCTCGCGGCCCTATGAGAAGGTGCTGACGGAGCTCTGCGAAAAGCACATGCCGTCCATCGTCCTCTTCGCAGCCTCGCCCGCAGGGCGCGACGTGGCCCCCAGGGTCATGTGCAAGCTGCGCACCGGCCTTACCGCCGATGCCATCGAGCTAGACGTCGATGAGGATGGCGTATTCGTGCAGACCACGCCGAACTTCGGCGGCAACATTCTCTCGCACATCGTTATCCTTGAAAAGCGCCCGCAGATGGTCACCGTGCGGCCCTCCGTGTTTTCCGCCTCCGAGCCGGTTCCCGGCGCGACGGGCGAAATTATCATAGAGCAGGTCGAGGTAGAGGCGGACGAGGACTATGTAATCATCGAGACCGTGAAAAAGGAATACTCGGGCAAGCCCATCGACGAGGCTGAGGTGCTTGTCGCGGGCGGACGCGGCATAAAGAACCCCGAGGAGCTCAAAATGCTTGAGGAGCTCGCCGAGCTGATCGGCGGACAGATCGCCGGCTCGCGCCCCTTGGTGGACAACGGCTGGATGAGCCACGAACAGCAGATCGGCCAGAGCGGCACGACTGTAAAGCCGAAGTTCATCCTGAACATTGCCATATCCGGCTCGGTGCAGTACCTTGTGGGTATGCAAAACGCGGGCTGCATCGTCAGCATCAACCACACGGCGGGGTCGCCCATCTTCGATGTGTCGCACTACGGCGCCGTGACCGACTACAAAGCGCTTATCCCCGCAGTCATTGAAGAGATCAAAAGAAGAAAAGCATAAGCCAGAGAAGAGAAGGAACTAAATTTGTAAAGGAGATAATTTAAATGAGTGAACGCAAATCCCTCATCCCGGAATTCGGCCCCTTTGCCGGTATGCGCGTCATCGCAAGTGGCTCGCTGATTGCCATGCCGTTTGCCGCTTCCATGCTGGCAGCCTTTGGTGCGGAAGTCATTCAGATTGAGCGTCCCGGTGTGGGCGACACCATGCGTGGCCTTGCACCCATAGTCAAGGAAGGCGACAGCCAGATATCCGCCGGCTGGGCGCAGGAAGCGCGCAACAGACTGAGCCTCACCATGGAGCTGAACCTGAAGCATCCCGAGGTCAAGGAAGCCTTCTACGGCCTGATCAAGGAAGCCGACGTGTTCATGGAGAACATGGTTTGGCTCGAGAAGCTCGGCATCTATGATGAGGAGCTCATGAAGATCAATCCCAAGCTTATCATTGTCCATGTCAGCGGCTACGGCAACCCTGCCTTTGGCGGCATTCCCGAGTACTGCGATCGCGCCTCCTACGACATGATCGGTCAGGCCTTCTCGGGCTGGATGAACATGAACGGCAACGCCGGCGAGGAGCCCATGGTTGCAAAGCCCTGGCTGAACGACTACGTCTCCGCTATGTGCGCCCTTTTTGGTGTGCTCGCCGCCTACACCCAGGCCCAGAAGACCGGCAAGGGCCAGGTCGTCGACGTGGCCCAGTTCGAGGCCATGTCACAGTACATGAGCGACGTTTATGTCACCTACAACACCCTCGGCGTAGCGCGCAGCCGTGCGGGCAACAAGGCCGCGGGCATGCAGCCCTATGGTCTGTTCAAGTCCAAGGACGGCTTTGACGTCGCCATCGGTGCCTTCGGCCCGGGCGTCTACGGACGCTTTATCAAGGCTGTTGGATTCGACGCCGAATATTTCAACTACAAGGACTGCTCGATAAACGAGGACGCCGTGGCTTCGCCCAAGGGCCGCGAGCTCGACGCCAAGATTATTGACTGGTGTGCCGCTCATACCGCTCAGGAGATCGAGGATATACTGGGCCCGGGCAAGGTTCCCTGCAGCCGCGTGAACACGGCCAAGGAGTGCATGGAGCACGATCACTACAAGCTCCGCGACAACTGGGTCACCTATCGCGACCAGACCCTCGACAAGGAGATCACCGCATTTGGCATTGCGCCCAAGCTGAGCGCGACGCCGGGCAAGGTGTGGCGCGGCGCGCCCGCACTCGGTCAGGACACGGACACGATTCTCAAGGAGCTCCTCAACTACGACGATGCCAAGATCGCCGAGCTGCGCGAGAAGAAGCTCGTCTAATCCAAGACAGACAAGGCATAGCTACATAAAAAAGACCTCGGGGAGTAAAAGGGACTCCCCGAGGTCTTACAAAAAAGAAAATGCATTTATATGATACAGGAGGAACATTGATTATGCAACATCATTCTGCAAATCCTGCGCCTGCCGCCGCAGTCACCATAATCCTGTCATAAGGAGCATGTTCTTGCCATC
>CAYFRK010000013.1:0-9661 GCA_964345645.1 uncultured Candidatus Saccharibacteria bacterium | reverse complement strand
AAGTTTTTATTTTTTAACAATCGACAGCGAAATCTTGCGACCTTCTTTGTCAATATCCAGCACCTTAAACTCTTTTCGTTCGTTCAGAGTAAAGACTTTTTCTGGATCCACGTCGCTACCTTCGCCCAGCTCTGAAACGTGCATCAAAGCTTCCACCGCTGGTGAAATTTGCACAAACGCACCAAATGGCGTAATTCGCGTCACCGTTCCCTCTACTTTCGAACCTTTCTTCAAATCCTCGACTTCAGACAACCATGGATCTTCCACCAATTGCTTCATCGAAAGCGCCAAGCGTTCTTTATCAATTGCAATAATTTTTGCCTTGATCGTATCGCCAACTTTCACATAATCTGCTGGACTATTCACACGCTCCCAAGAAATCTCAGAAATATGCACCAAGCCTTCAATCCCATCCACATTCACAAACACACCAAAATCTACCACGCCAGTCACCACGCCAGTAATCGTATCACCAACTTTGAGTTCTGCAAAACGTTCTGCCAAACCAGCCTTAATCGCTTCTTTTTCAGAAAAGATCAGCTTATTTTCCTTCTTGATGGCATCCAGAATTCGCACACGAATTGGCTTACCAACCAACGAGTTCAATCTCTGCAAAATTTCGTCTTTATCTGCCGAACCCACACGTGGATAATGTTCCGCCGACAACTGAGAAACTGGCAAGAAACCCCGAATCCCTTCGTATTCCACCAATAATCCACCTCTGTTCGCGTCAAATGGCACCACCTCTACCACTTCTTCATCTTCCATCTTAGACTGGATTTCATCCCAACCCTTATCTTTCACGGCTTTACGCAAAGACAACAGCACATATCCGTCGTCCATCTCGGCATCAATCACTGAAGCCGTCACCTCGTCGCCCACTTCAAGATTCCGCGCAAACGAAGCTTCGCGCCTTGGCACCAAGCCTACACCCTGTGCCCCAAGATCAATTAAAATCTCGTGCTTCTTAACTGACAACACCCTCCCCTCAACTGTGTCCCCAGCTATGACTTTTTTTGAATCATCAGCTCCCGCTAACAATTCATCCATTGTTATTTTTTTGGCATCTTTTGCCATATATTATTTTCCTTCCTTTAGACCCGTTCAAAAACGCACCACAAAACGCCCTTTTGAACGAGCCCAAATTTCCCCTATTCTATCAAAAACAGGGGAAATTGTAAAGGTTATTCCTGATTTTTATTTAATTATACCAATCTTCGGTGCGAGGAAAACAATAATTTCCAGCATCATGATAGTTAAAGCTCCCACCCCAATAATCGCTGCTCGAATTACCCGATTCCCCCTTAAACGTGCCACAAAGCTCATAGCTATACTCTATATAACAATCTCCAGATCCACTGTTCTCCGGACACCTATTGCTTCCCCTATTTAACCTTACGTTTTTATAGGTATATTCGGATAAATCATGATTCAAATCTCCCTTTCGAATATCTAAATCTTCTAGACTATCCGGCATTTCTTTTTGCCTATACGTATAATTTTCTATAGCCGAATCTATTCTGCTTAAATCTTTCGAAACTCCTTCATCATAAATTTGCAGACGAATTTGCTTCGACGGATACATTGCAAACAACACTACTCCTACCACCAATACTAACCCCATTACAACTGGATAAAGTTTCTTCGGATAGCGCACCAATAATTTGGTTTTTTCAAACGCTGCGAACAGCAAAATTGCAATACCAGATGAACAAATCAATATTTGCTTAATCATCTCATTTTCGGTCACATTACCAAACAACAGTGCCCCCACAATATGATGCACCATAATTAACAGCATCGTCACCACAGTAATTCCAATAATCACACATTGGATAATTGTAAATACTGTCTGATAAGTTTTATCCTCTTCTTTGCCGTCCGCTCTAGCCCAATCATCCCCTACCGTCATAAACAAGAGTAAGTGTGTTATCCCAAACACTATCACCGACGTCATCAAACTCACCCATACGCCATTTAAATATGAGCCTTGACTCGTTACTATCCCGCCCATTATGCTATCAATCACCAAGCCCAAAAAACTCACCATGCATCCCAAAAATGCCCAGCCCAAAATCGTCATTGCAATCCAACGCAATACATACAAAACTGTATTTTTGTAATAATGCGCTATCGGCACTTCAAATTTTGGCTTTTTGGGGGCTTTTTTCGGTGGCTCTTCTATTGATTCTTCCACCTTTTCTTCAGACGGCTGTTCTATAGCAGGCTGCTCCTCCCCTAGTTGTTCTTCCTCTTGCGCCGGCCGTTCTTCTTCAAAATTTTGTTGTTCTTCTCGCTCTTCGAAGTCCTCCCTCGGCTCTTCTGGGCGAAAATCATTGTCTTCTGGCATTTTTACTCCCTTTTTGCTTATGTTTATAAAACCATTATAACACTTCGCCCAAAAAACACAATCAATCTCAAGCTCGTTTTAGTCTATTTTTTATTCAATGCACTAAAATCTATCTCGTGGTAAGTTACCTTCCAAAAATCATACGTCACCACACCATCAGCATCTACCCGCTTCACTTTCACATCATTTTTGCCACTATACGACCAATACGCCCCCACATTATAGATCTTATCCTCGTTCCACCCCAAGGCTATCAGTATATTTTTCATCATTCCCGCATAGCCCCCACCGCCACACATCAAGAAAATATTTTTATCTTTTGGAAAATAATATTCCAATATCTCAAATGACTCTTCATAATTCGCAGTATATTTTTCACCCTCAGCCGTGAACAGGGTCTTCCCCACATAAGTCTCGCCCACCGCTTCTGGCAAATCTGTCACATTCACAATCAAAGGTAACGGCACCGCCTCAAAGCCCCGCACAAAACCAGATAAATAAGAATCTCCCCCTACCGCCTCATAATTACCTGGGTCTTTTAACATTCTCAAATCACGATAAACACTGTCACTCCTACCTAAATAATTGTCAATCGTTTCTTCATTGATATTTTTATCAATTCCAAACTGTTCGCCCCTAATTCCCTCTGTAATTTCCGGTTTTGGCAAAGCTTTTAATTCGCCTTTTTTCAGCACGCCAACACCCAAACATACCACCAAAATCGCCAAAGCGATCATCAAAATTTGATCAATATTGATTTTGTTACTCTTTTTTGCTTTTTTGCCCACTATTTTCTCCTTTTTTATTAATTTTTATTAAAATACACGTCGTAGCTATTTTTATATTGCGATTTTATAGCCTCTTTTATTTTCTCTTCATAGACCTCGCCAAATCCGATAAAAGTCTCCCTCCCAATCACTATATACGGCACCCCTTTTGCCTCATCCCCCATCGCGCTCGCAAACTCCCGAAACAGCTCCTGGTTCTCCTTGTTATACCAAACCTCAAAACCGTTCAAAATATAATATTTGCCATATTCCGCCTCAATCTCCTTGAAAAACTGCCACGCCTCACTACATCTCGGACAGCCATCACCCCAAAATAAATAAATATTTACCTTATTCTCATTGTATTTCAAATCGCCAACCTTAGTTGATATTTCACCCTTGACCACTTCCTTCTCTTCTTGCTCTTTTTCCCCTTGTGCATTAGTCAAAACAATATATTTTGCCAACCATTTTTCAAACTCATTCGCATCTTGATAAACTTTGATGTGCTCATCTTTGTCTGCACTCAAAAAATCGACTATCTTCCCTTTTCTAAAGATCACAAACGACGGATAATACTTAATTTTCTCACCAAGCGTAGTCTCTTCAACATCAGAATAATACATTTTATAAATCGTCATCTGATGTTTGGCTAAAAATTGATCCAACAGCTTATTAAACTCAGCTGAATTTGCGCATAAATCCTGACATATAAACACCACAAAAGATTCTTTCGCCCCTGTTAATTGTTCAAATTTTTCTTTGTCTAAATCTAAATATTCACTTTTTTCATAATATTTACTTTCCAACCGAAAAGGTCTCGCCGATTTTTGCCACAAAATAATTCCAAAAATTACCACCAAAAAAAGAATCACTCCCAAAATCATGATTATTTTTTTCTTTTTCATAAGTTCCTCCAGTCTGTTTCTCTTGTCTATTATACATTTTTTTAAATTACTCCGCAAACTTCCTCCACCCCCTTTCCTAAAAACCACAATTTACGCTATAATTAAATCATGTACTTAGTAATTGACATTGGCGCCACCAAAACCCTGCTCGCTCTTTTTTCTGAATCCGGTCATAATCCAAAATGCATAAAGTTTTTAACTAATTGGGACCAAAAAGTTTTTCTTGATGAACTCACCAAAAATCTCCAGTCTCTTCCCGCCTCAAACATCCAGTCCGTTATCGTCGCCATCCCAGGTATTATCCAAAAAAATCATCAATTTATCTTCGGTAATCTCCCCTGGCAAAATCTTGATCTTTTCACTCCATTAAAAAAATTGTACAGCTGCGATATATTTTTTATGAATGACGCCAATCTTGCTACAATTTTTGAATGTCAGCAATTGCCTGGCAAATCCATCTACCTCACTTTCAGTACCGGCATTGGTGGCGGCATCGCCGAAAATGGCCGTCTCGCCAAAAACTCTACCCGCTTCGAGCCCGGCCATAAAAAATACCGTTTTGAGAAACAAACTCTCGAATGGGAAGATATTGCTTCTGCCCGTACTATCAGCACCCTTTATGGCAAACCCGTCACCGAAATCAAAGATCACTCTGCCTTTGATGATATCGCCGACCGTGTTGCCATCGGTCTAACTGATATTATCCGTATCCATAACCCCAACTCTATTGTTATCGGTGGCCCTCTCGGTCTCATCTTCCCTAAATTCAAAAAGCCACTCATTAAAAACCTACAAAACCTCTCCCCTCTCCCCAAAATTATCCCTGCCAAGCGCCCCACCGAATCAGTTATTTATGGCGGTTACATCTATGCAAAAACCCGCTGATTTTCTCAAAACCCTTCAGTCTTCCTTCCCTGGTTACACTTTTCGCCTGCGCACACGTTTTTCTTTTCATCCCCCCAAAACCATTAACCTTGGCCCCCTAGACGACCCCAATTTTCACCTGCTTTCTCTCCATGAACTTGCCCACGCCGAACTCGACCATTTTTCGTTCTCTACCAATGCTGAACGCCTCAAAATGGAGGTCGCCGCCTGGCAAACCACCGCCAAGCTCTGTCAAAAATTCGCTATTCCCTTTAATAATGACTTCGCCGAAGCCGAATTAGAAACTTACCGCAACTGGCTTCACCAAAAATCTATCTGTAAAAAATGTCACCTCACCCGTTTTCAAACCCCAGATGGCAACTATCACTGCCCTCATTGCGACCTTCTAACCCCTTAAAACAACAAAAAAGAGCCCCGAAAGGCTCTTTTTTTAATTACGCAGATTTTTTAGCAGGTCCGCGACGAGAGATTCGTCCGCCCTTAGCGCCAGCAATTTTTGCCAGTGCAGGGTTTGCGGCAAATCCACCGGTGTTACCATTACGGCCACCGACGGCACCGATACGTGCATAAAAATCTTTACCGTATTTTGATTTGTTGGTTGCAGCAGCTTTTAGGCCACCAGCTTTGGTTCCAGCCATTCTGAAACTCCTTCTGCCCACCGATGTTTAATTACTATTAACACCACCCTTTTGCAAGGGGTTACTGCCATTATATCATACCGCTTCTGTTTTGTCAATACGTTTTTGCTAAAAAATGTGTTATAATATTTTTATAAAAACCGAACAAATAAATAAATTTTCCTATTGACATTATACTTTTTGTGATATAAAATAGAGGTAGCTTTGAACAATTTTCAAAAACTGCGAGGTTGTTCAAGGTTATGACCTATATTCTTATAAAAAATCGCCTCAAACTAAGGCGATTTTTTGCTATTCAATCTTCTGGTGGAGTGACAGGGATTCAAACCCTGGACCTCCGCCTTGCAAAGGCGGCGCTCTAATCAGCTGAGCTATCACCCCTGATCAACTGGTGGGGATATGTGGACTTGAACCACAGACCTCGTCATTATCAGTGACGCGCTCTAACCAGCTGAGCTATATCCCCAATTCCACAATTCTAGCACAGAATGCCAAAAAATCAACTAAAACGCTCCGTAGACCCCCCCTTTTTGCATCTCTACTCCCTTAAATCTTGCTAATTCTGACACCGTCACGAATTCGTACCCCTGCGCTCTTAACTCGTCAATAATCAACCCCGCCGCTGTTACGCTCGTCGCATAAACATCATGTAGCAAAATAATCGCCCCATCAAACGCATATGACACCGTCCGCCCCTTCACCACTTCAGCATCTTGATACCGCCAATCCTCTGGATCCACCCTCCATAAAATCAACGGCGCACCAGCTTTTTCTCTCACTGCGCTATTAACTATCCCATATGGCGGTCGCGTCAACCTCGGTGTCTCACCCAACACAGATTGAAAAACATCCTTTGCTTGCTCCACCTCTATTGCTACACTATCAGCTCGTAGTCTATTAAGGTTTGCATGATTCATCGTGTGGCTACCAATTTCATGCCCTTCTGCCTTAACCCTCTTTACCACCTCTGGATAACGTTGCGCCATTTTACCCAACATAAAAAACGTCGCCACCACCTCTTTTTCTCGCAAAATCGCCAATAGCTGATCTGTTATTTCTGCCCCCGGACCATCATCAAAAGTCAAAGCTACCAATTTTTTCCCGTACGGACTTCTTCTAGCCAGCGTTTTTACCTGTTTTTGCATCGGGGCATCCACTCGCGCCCTTTCATATCCCGCATCTTCTCTCAACCACCCTCTCATCCACCCCACAAACCCCAATAGAAACATCAACGGCAACCCAATTTTTAGCCATTTCCAACTTTTAGGTGGTTTTTTACCTTTTTTTGGTCCGCTAATCTTAATTTCGACCATTTTACCCCTTTAACACATTCTGTCGAACCCATTCATACATCGCAATTCCTGCTGCCACCCCTACATTCACCGATCTTGTCGAGCCAAAACTCTCAATCTCTCTGACATCATCCGCCCCCACACCATCAGCATTAGGCTCCTGCAAAAACACCTCTGATAACCCTTCGCCCTCACCCCCAAACACCAAAGTCGTCTTTTTTGTCAATTTCTTCCCTGCTAACCCCTTTGCTCTCGGGGTGTTATTCTCAATTGCCACCACTTCTCGTCCTCGCGCCCGCTGATCAGCAAAAAACTCCTCCACCCCTGTCCAATACACAATTTCCAGATATTTATCGGTACACATCGCCCCCCGCCGATTATATTTTCGCTTCCCAACAATATGCACCTTTGCTACATTAAACGAATTCGCTGTACGCACAATCGACCCCATATTAAAATCATGATTCACATTGAAAATTGCCACCTCAAGTTCATTTCTTTTTTTACTCAACTCCGCAAAAACCTGCTCATTTGTTAATCCCTTGTATTCATCCACCAAATTCCGCATATCTTCCATGTCCCCATTATAACAAAAAGAAAAACTCCTGAGCAATGCTCAGGAGTGCGGGACTAGAAGAGGAATTTTATCTGCCCCTGGCGAGTCTTGGGCTGATAAAAAGCCACAAAGCTCACTTGGGAAGAAACAGGCTTGTTGCTCGTTGGGTCTGTGTTCTGTAGGGAACAATAACCCTTCAAGTTAAAACTCTCCCCCGACCCATCTTCGTGCTCGATCGCAACGACTTTCCAATCAGAA
Source organism: uncultured Candidatus Saccharibacteria bacterium (assembly GCA_964345645.1). GTDB lineage: Bacteria > Patescibacteriota > Saccharimonadia > Saccharimonadales > Saccharimonadaceae > Nanosyncoccus. The sequence goes on along the minus strand of CAYFRK010000013.1, from coordinate 2,007 downwards.
GTCATTGCCAGAACATCAAGCGAGCGGCCTGGGTCGCCATTTGAGGCAATTGTCTTTCCGATTCGCACCGAAAAATCAATCTTTACCTCGGATATTGAATAGGCATATTTACATGCGTCAAATAGCCTATCAATAGATGGACCATCCATAATGGGATGGTATGTGTACATCTTGGTATTCATACGAATACCTCCTTTAAAAGTACTCTGGCTACATACATAGCCAGGCAAAAGCTAATCAAAAAGACCAGCTCTTCTCATTATATCACACCCCCTTGTTTTTGTCAAGCCCTTCCCTGTTCCTCTTCGAACTTTTTCCGCTCTTCTTCAGCTTTTTTGGGGTCAAACTCAGGCATCTCCTCTTCATCATCTATTTCATCAAAATTATACCCGTTATCCCAAACTTTTCCGTCCTTTGTTACTAAAGAGTTCGAATACCCATCTGGTAATTCCAAATTCCAGTCTGGATTAGACCCTGGTATGTATCTTTTTTTACTCATTTTCCTCCTCTTTTATCTCATTATATCAAAAACTACCCGTGAGGCTTTCTTTTTCAATATATTTTCCCCAATGCTTAGGATCCACATCTCTCTCTAGGGACGCTGAGTCGAAAATCGTTTCGATAATTTCGTCGTTAATTTCTTGCCCACTATCGATTATAGATTTCAACATTTCATAGCTTTTCCCCACTACCTTAGCTCGATCTTCTGAATAGGAAAAACTCTTCGAATACGGATTATCCTCACCAAAATATATTCCATCTACCCCTTTTATCTCCGACCAAAGCTTATTTTTGCCGAGATTTTCAAAGAGCTCTGGATTTTCATTTTTAATTTCTTGCAATAGCTCCAGCTGAACAGGGGCGCTTCCCTTATCGCTATAAATAACCATACGGTCGTTGCGCTGATTAGACCCCGTAAATTTCGCGGATAAATTTTGTCCATATTCTTTATATTTATCAACTAATTTTTCAATAATTTTCGGTAGGCTTTTGGTTTCTGGACAGATATAAAATCGACAGAATGTGTCACCTTGAGTTTCCCGATCACCCTTTGCTTCACCATCAGTAAATAACCTAATCTGCGTAAATGACCGATCCGAAAAAACAATCGGGGTTGTCGTTAAATCTATGTTTTCTAGATATTTAGACTGCACTTCATCTTCTGGATCAAAACCATTAAGGCAATGCAAGCTACAAGCATCGGATAGCTCTGAAATTATTTCTTCTGAGGTGAGCGCACTTTCTGTGCTGTCATTTACATCTGATACGAAAATCTGGTAGCCATCATATTCGTCTTCGCCACCTTTTTCTTCGAAAAATTGTAATAACTTTTTCTTCTTTTCTATGGTTAATTCACAATCCGTTATTTGCTCAAAAGCTAAATCAGACCAGTCGTTTGATAAATTCGGAGCCTTGGCATCTAGTACTTCATTCATATGCTTATTATAACAAAAAACGCCCTTTCGGGGCGGTTTTAAGTTTAACAACTTAGTTGTGCAATTCATCATCGAAAGTCAAAGCTTCTGTTACGTCTCTGAAAAAACCAGAGCTCTGTTATGTCCTAAGCTTACTCGACATAACCGTAACCGACCTAGCATTATGCAACCTCGCGGTTTCATAAGCATCAATTCCTTCTCAAGAAAGGAGGTAATCCATCGGCACGTTCTCGTACCGATGCCTTGTTACGACTTAACCCCAATCATCTCCCCCACCTTAGGCCGCCTAAGCGGACTTCGGGTGTTGGTGACTCTCATGGTTTGACGGGCGGTGTGTACAAGACCCGGGAACGTATTCACCGCAACATGCTGATCTGCGATTACTAGCGATTCCGACTTCATGAAGGCGAGTTTCAGCCTCCAATCCGAACTGGGACTGGCTTTGGTGCGATTTGCTTCACATCACTGCTTCGCTTCGCATTGTACCAGCCATTGTAGCGCGATTCTAGCCCAAGGCGTAAGGGAAATACTGACCTGACATCATCCCCTCCTTCCTCCCCGTTACCGGGGC
>CAYFRK010000012.1:0-27212 GCA_964345645.1 uncultured Candidatus Saccharibacteria bacterium | reverse complement strand
TTCCCATTGTGCAACCAGCGTCATATTTTGACGGACTGGGGTTTTATAAAACACCCAAGGTTTGCCGCTAAAATACCAACCCAGGAATTTATACCCAGTTCTGGTGGGATCTTGTGGCGGGATGATGCCGTAGCCGAGCCTGACTAGCCTGGAAGGCACTTCGCTGCCGCCATTAGAATCAAAAGTGATTCTATAGAGTGGTCGGCTTGATGTGTCGGCACTCGCGTTGGCTGAAGCACTTGTTTTAGCTGGTGTGCTTGATTCGGTTGATGTTTTGTCTTCTGACGAGGTCTTGTCTTTGTCCTCTTCATTGATTACAGGAATCCACTTGGCAACCAGAGTGATGTCGCCGTCGATTTTTTGGCTAAAATCGAAGGGCTTACCATCCACGTACCAACCGCCAAAGATGTAGCCATCTCGGACAGGGTCAGCAGGAGGCTCTAGTGAGTTCCCTTTTTTAATAGTTTGACTAACAGTGGCAGAACCACCATTGGTAGTGAAGTTGATTGTGGCGTTACCGGTTTTTGCCATTACAAAGCCTACGACAAGGCAAAATAGTAATATGACAGCGACGGCAACAATACCACGTTTAATGAATTTTTTATTCATTGCTTTTGTATACTCCTCGCAATTAAGATTAATACTACTAATGATTATATCACACATCTGTGTTTTTTGCAAGCCTTTGTTCATTTTTTTTGAAATAAAATAAAGAAGCTGGCTAGATATTTGTATTTTTAAAGAAACTTGCTACAATGAAAAAACTAGTCAGAAGACTGGCACTTTACAAAAAAGGAGGCTTTCGTTATGAGAAGGAAAGCGCAAAAAACCACCGACGCAAACGCTATGGGCGGAATGAAAGACCAAATTCTTTCGGTGTTTGGTGATCAGGTAAATTATGGTTTGACTTTGGATGATTTGCTTTTTCTGGAGGATCGCGAACGGCGAGTAATGTGGCTGATAGACGAAATTGACGACTTTACTGCCAATGCGTTTATAGGCCAAATATTCGGTTATAATTGCGAGGATGCTGGTAAAGTAGAGGCATCGCGTCAGCCGGTTATTCTGTTCGTAAACTCGCGGGGAGGGGACGTATTGGCCGGAATGACTATTTTGGACGCAATTTTAACGTCTAAAACCCCAATCTATACGGTGAATATCGGCATAGCTTATTCAATGGCGTTTTATATTGTGGCTTGTGGTAAAGAGAGATTTGCCTTACCAAATGCGACTTTTCTACTCCATGATGGAATGAATGGCGGTTATGATTCGTCGAGCAAGTTTCGTGACCGGTTAAGGTTTACGGACGAACTCGATATTAGGCTGAAAAAGATCATCTTGGAGCGCACAAGAATAACGGATGCAGATTACGAAAAAAACGAACGTCGAGAGTGGTATATGTTTACTCAAGAGGCGTTAGAGCTTGGTATAATCGATAAAACAGCTTCTTGTATGGAAGATATTATAGATTTATCCAAGATGCATTTGCGTAAGAAATGATATCCTGAGGGAATCAGGAGATTCTCTTTTGATATATTTTTCTCCCTTTTCTTATCCCGGCGGGCGCGTGCCCGCCATCTTTTTTTCTTTACATTTAAACTTTTCTCTGATATAATACACGGAATTATGAGTAAAACAGATTTACACCCCAAAGATTATCGCTTGGTTGTATTTTCGGATGATGCGGCGAACTTTTCGTTCTTGACACGTTCGACAGCCAAAAGCGACAAAACTATTAAATGGACTGACGGTAAGGAATATCCGTTAGTTAAAATACAGATTTCTTCAGCTTCGCACCCATTCTTTACGGGTGAGGAAAAGATTATCGATACTGAAGGTCGTGTGGATCGCTTTAGGGCACGTGCTAAGAGGGCCGAAGAACTGAAAAAATCTTTGGCTAATAAGGCGAAAAAGGCCGAAAAGTCCGCCAAGAAAAAAGCCGAGAAGGCTGAAAAAGCTGAAAAGTAATCAGTGAAACGAAAATAAGACCCGCTGGGTCTTATTTTTTTGGTGGATTATAAAAAATGGTGGATCTTGCTGGGCTCGAACCAGCGACCTTACGAATGTGAATCGTACGCTCTAGCCAACTGAGCTAAAGATCCATGGGGGTATTATATCATACTGTGGTATAATTTTACTATGATCGAAAGAGAGAAACTACTGGCTTTACAGGCAGAACTAGAAGAGATTGAGGATTTTTTGGCGCGTCCCGAAGCATATGCGGAGCCAGATTTTGCATCGCGTTCAAAGCGTGGGGCGCAACTGAGAACCATGTTAGAGTTGAACAAAAAAATTGAACAGTTTTCCACAGGCTTAACAGAGGCGGAGGCTTTAGTTGATGATCCAGAACTGGGTGATTTGGCACGTGAAGATGTGGAGCGTTTGCAGAAAGAAATTGAGACCGCAGAAGCAGAGCTAGAAGAAATGTTATTACCACGTGATCCGGACGACGACAAGGCAGTGATTATGGAGATTCGGGCAGGAGCTGGCGGTGACGAAGCATCTTTGTTTGCGGGAGAATTATACCGCATGTATTTGCGTTATGCCGAAACGCATGGACTCAAGGCGGAATTGATTTCTCAAAACGAAAATGAAACTGGTGGCATGAAAGAAGTGATTGTGCGACTGAGCGGCGAGCGACCGTATGGGCAATTAAAGTTTGAAGGCGGGGTGCATCGGGTGCAAAGAGTACCGGTGACGGAGTCGCAAGGACGAATTCATACTTCGACTGCGACGGTGGCGGTACTGCCAGAAGCAGAGGAAAATGAGATTGAGATTAATCCAGAAGATTTGCGGATTGATATTTATCGGTCGGGCGGACACGGTGGGCAAGGGGTGAATACTACAGATTCAGCGGTGCGTATTACGCACTTGCCGACAGGATTGGTGGTGGCGATGCAGGACGAGCGTAGCCAGCAACAAAACCGCGTAAAAGCAATGGCAGTGCTACGTTCGCGGTTGGCGGAGCAGAAAAAATTAGAAGACGAAAAGCAGGCTTCAGATGCGCGAAAATCTTTGATTGGCACGGGCGACCGTTCGGAAAAGATTCGGACTTATAATTTTCCGCAGGATCGGATTACGGATCATCGGATTCATTATTCGCGGTCAAATGTTGCGGCGGCGTTGGATGGCGACATTGATGATTTGATTGAGGAACTGACTAAACATGAACGTGAGCTCGTGGCTACAGCAGGCGAAAAAGCGCATTGACAGCTTGGATGCGGAACTGATTTTACTAAACGCGTTGGGAGAAAAAGACCGCAGTTTTTTGGTGACACAGGGGGATCGGAACTTTGAAGCGCGCTTCCAATTTCGGCTAGAGGAGGCAGTGAGGCGGCGGGAAAAGGGCGAGCCACTGGCTTATATTTTGGGACGAAAAGAGTTTTTTGGGCGGGATTTTATAGTAAATCGCTGGACTTTGATCCCCCGCCCCGAGACCGAGGAAATGATTTGGCAGGTGAAGAATTTGGCACTTGGAACGAACACGCGGATTCTGGAAGTTGGGACGGGCTCGGGCTGCGTGGCGATCACTTTGGCCCTGGAAATACCAGGCGCGCAGGTGACGGCGACGGATATTTGTAAGCGAGCGCTCAAAGTGGCGAAAAAGAATGCGGAGCAATTGGGGGCGAAGGTGCAGTTTTTGCAAGCGGATTTGTTAGATGGTGTAGAAGGAGAGTTTGAGGTGGTGGTGGCGAACTTGCCGTATGTGGATGAGAGTTGGGATTGGCTGGATCAAAAGGCGCTGAGTTTTGAGCCGAGGAAGGCTTTATTTGCAAAAGATGAAGGGTTGTTTTTAATTAAAAAATTATTAAAAGAGGTTCAGGAACGAAAAATTACGCAGCGCGTAGTTTTGGAGGCGGATCCGGTGCAGCATGAAGCAATTATACAGTTTGCAGAAAAAATAGGGTTTAAAAAAATGGTGATTAATGGTTTTGTGGTGAGTCTTAAACGTGAAGATTGAAGCGGGGCTCGCTGAAAAACAGGATAATAATTAAAATGGCGAGAATACTAAAAAGTGCAGGGGCGAGCACTTCGGCGGACTTGATTTTACCGTCATGTTTTTCGAGAGAAAACTGAATACGATTCATGAAAAAGGCGACGATGGTGAGGATAATAGCAGTCTGGGAGATATCGATACCGAATAAATTAAAGCGATAAAGAATAAACCAGGCATGGCAGAGCCAGGCGATTTCGGCAAAGATGAGTGCGGTGGTTAAGGTGGTGAGTAGGGAGTTTTCGCGATGTTTTTGGACGAGAATATGACGGCTGGTGCTGTAACCAATGAAAAAGGCGAGTAGAACGATGAAGGAAGAGTCAAAGCGGGCAGCCAAAATAGAGGTAATGTTGGTGCCGAGAAAAATTGCAAGGAGGACCTGGATGAGAATACCGGTTTCTGAGGAAAGGGGCTTGATGAAAAGGAGCCAAGCGATATAAATCACGGCGTAGATGATGTGCGCAATAGAGAGAACTGAGCCAGCGTAGTAGGCAGAAAGTACAATACTAATACCAATGATGAGGTCGACTAGGTTAGATTTAAGGTTGGTAAGCCAAAAACGGGGGCGGACGGCAAAGATACGCCATTTAGAAATGAGCACGAGAAGGATGCCGAGGGTGGGGCTGCCGCTAATCAGAGTGATAAAAATAGTGCCGGCGCCGAGCAGGATGTTGAGGATAGTATGCAGGGCGGAGCTGAGGGCGTTGCGGCTTTTCCGCATAAAAATAAAGTCAGCCATAAGACGATTATAGCATATTAAAATTTCATAGAGTGTAAAACGGATGTGCTATAATTGGATGAATGGAAGAAACGATAAAACCGACTTTTGGACAAAAGCACCCCTTGCTTAAGGATGCGCTAAGTTTAGCAGGTTTTATTATTGCGGTAGTGGTGGGGACAGTATTTTTGAATACCTTTGTTTTTCGTTCGTATAATGTGGTGGGCGGGAGTATGGAAAATACTTTAGCGGAGGAGGACCGAGTGATTGTGGATCGATTGTCGGTGAGTTGGGCGCATTTTTATGGACAGGAATATTTGCCAAAGCGAGGACAAGTGGTTGTTTTTGCTAATGGCGATGCGTCAGGTAAATTAACTTGTGATGCGCCAAAAAATGTGATTGATCAATATATTATTAAACGGGTGATTGCTTTTTCGGGGGAAAGGGTGGTGGTGAAGGACGGTGTGCTGACGGTTTATAACGAGGAATATCCCGATGGGCATGTTTATGATGAAGATTGGCGAGTGGATGAAAATAATGGACCAAAGAAAGATGTGTCGGGTGAGATTGATGTAGTGGTGCCAGATGGAGAGTTGTTTGTGTCGGGTGATAATCGCGAGGGGACACGTTCGCTAGATTCCCGTAATGGGTTGGGCACGGTGCCACTATGTCGGATTATTGGACCGGTAGTGTTACGGATTTTTCCATTTAATCAAATTCGAACGTTTTAGATTTTGAAATTTTTAAGGACTTGACGAGCTTCTGCGGTGGAGTGGGTGTTCATTAGCGCGCTACGCAGTTCCGACGCTCCGGGGAAGGAGTTGATGTAGATTTTGAAATAGTGTTTTAATGGCTCAAAGGACTTATTTGATGCAATACTGTTTTCGGCGGACGCTTCCTCGCGCCCGTCGTTACGGGGCTCGTCGCTTAAACCGCTCCCCGTCGGTCGCGGACACCGCCGAGAAACAGTATTGGCATCAAATAAATCTAGGTGTAAGTGAAACAATTTAAGTAGCTCTTCCCTGGTGGGTTGGTGGTCGGTAAAACAGTAGGGATTTTCAAAAACACCACGGCCAATCATAAAGCCGTCGATTTCGGGATATTTTTGATATAAATCTTCTGCTTCGGCTTTATTTTTAAGATCGCCGTTGAAAATAATTTTAGTATCTGGGGCGATGGTTTGGCGTAAGTTAAGAATTGTCGGAATTAGCTCAAAGTGAGCCGGGACTTTACTCATTTCTTTTTTAGTGCGGAGATGGACGGTGAGAGCGGCGAGGTTTTGTTTTAAAAGTAGGGGTAGCCAAGTTTGATATTCTTCGACGGCGGAATAGCCGAGACGAGTTTTGACGGAGACTGGGAGCGAGGTAGCGGATTGAGCGTTTTTAATACACTCGATTGCGAGCTCTGGAGTTCTAGACATAGCAATGCCACCACCAGCTTTATTGACATGGCGGTCGGGGCAGCCCATATTGATATCTACCCCTGAAAAACCAAGATTTGAGAGCGCGCTTGAAAGTTCCGAAAAATGGTCTGGGTTTTTGCCCCAAATTTGGGCAATGATGGGGGGATCGGTGGGAGCGATTTGGAGACGCTCTAGGGCGTTGGCGCGTCCGGCGGGCGAAGCAAAGCTGGAAACATTAGTAAATTCGGTAAAAAATAGGTCGGGGCGACCAGCGGTGGCAATGACTTGACGAAAAACCATATCAGTAACTCCCTCCATAGGGGCGAGAATAAAAAATGGTTGGGGGAGTTGATTCCAGATAGACATAAGATCATTTTACCATGAAATTGGGAGCCACGTGGGCTCCCTGAGCTAGATAAAGCCATTACCTTTACAAACGGGGCAAGTATAACTTGGTTCAAAAATACCACCAACGATGGTACCTCTGCCGTAGCAGTTGGGGCAAGTTCTACCCTTGGCACAATGTGCGGCTGCCTCTTGTTCGGAGGTACAAGGCTTTTTGCAAACCGGGCATGGGTACCAAGCCACATGACCACCTCCCTAAATAGTAGTTTGTGTGGGTAGTTTACGTCTAAACTGCCAAAAATGCAAGCATGAGAGGGTTAGATGAGTTGATCAATGAAGGCTTTGATGTCTTTGTGGTTGCGGTCGGCATCGGGTTCGATAGCGAGGGGCGAGCCTGGGTCAATAAAGTCAAGGGCTTGAATGTGAGTATAAACGGACTTTAAGAGTTTACGGAAGAGCTCATAGTCGGCATTATTATATGTATAAACCTTATCGTGGACTAGACCATCTTGGTCGGGAGTGGCAAATAGAATATGGCCTTTTTCAACACTGTAACCGCGGAAATTAGGAGAGTTTTCGATTAGGGCGCGGTAAAAGTTGAGCTGTAAGAGATAGCGAAGAAGCGAGGCGTCAGAAAACCAGTTCTTGTTGTCTTTGTATTTTCCAGTTTTGAAATCATAGATTTCGACGGTTTTATGAGTTTTGTCAATTTTTAGGTGGTCGATTTGACCGGTAATGGGTACGCCATCAAGGGAGATATTTTCACGATAAAAACCAACTTCAGCCTGGCGATCTTCAGCGCGGAGATCGGCTCCGAAAGCTTTGAGTGCGATTTTGAGATTATCAGACCAAGTTTCGGAAAGATCAGCGATTTCTTCGGCGGAAATTGGCAGTTTGGCGATTTCGCTGCGTAATAGTTCAACCGCTTCGGCATTGGAAAGCTTCTCTTTAGTAACAGCCTCAAAGACGAGATGGATCAGGCTGCCATATTTGAGAGATAGGTTGGCGGGAGCGGATGGGGCGCGTAAGAGATAGCGTTCATAGAAATTGATTGGTCCAGCGTAGGTGATATCAACAAAAGTGGTGAGTGCAGAAGCATGTAATCGGAACTTTTCAGCGCGCTGTTGGATAATCGGTAGTAGGGCGGGAGTGGGGGTGCGATAGCTGGCAGACCAGCTGGTTTGAAGATTACGACATTTTTGCGCGTCGCTCAAAGTTTCTTGATGTTCGATGATTAGCTGGTGGTCGGCAGGGAGATAGGGCGAAATATTTTGACCGTCTTGATTTTCGAATTCGGCAAGATATTCCAGGGTTTTGGTGGATTTATCAGAAAAGTTTTTACGCGAACTGGTGAGATAGAGTCCAGATTTGGCGCGCGTGATAGCAACGAAGAGATTACGCAGGCGCTCGCTGTCGGTGGAACCGGTGGGGCGAATACTTACCATGTTGGCAGGAAGACTGAGGAGATTATGATTCCCTTTGCTTTTACCCCAAGCGGTGTTGTCGAGAGAAATCAAAAAGACATAAGTAAATTCCATGCCTTTGGCTTTGTGAATAGAAAGAAGTTGGACGGAATCAAGTGATTCGCGGTAAGGGCTGGTACTAGTCAATGGGGTGTTGGCCGCTTCGTAGTTATCAAGGAAAGTTATCAGGTCAGCGAGCTTGGGGTTTTCGATGGCGAGATGGTCGCTGAGTTTATTTTTGAGAACATGCAAAGCTTCGTAAATTTGGAGCATGGTGGCGGGATCTTGATGCGCGCTGTAGTAGGACAAAAATGGAGAAGTGGAATCACTGTTGGGAAAACTGGTGGTGCCAATGATTAAGTCGAGTAGCAGTTCAAGAGGTAAGTCAAAAGATTTAATGGCTAGTTCAGAGAGAAATTGACCCGCGGCGCGGAGTTTGAGATCTTCGGTATTAGCAACAAGAGTGAGGGCGGATTGGTGGTCTTTTTCGGCTTGATTGACGGTTTTGAGAGCTAGGCTGGGTTCGATTTGCCAGAAATCAAAACCGAGAATCTCGAGCAAGAGATGGTTGGTGGGTTTGGTGTTGGCGGTGAGATAAACAAAACGAGCGATGCTGAGGATTTGGTGAATATATGGATCTTCAAAGAGGTTTTCGCGCTTTTCATAGCTGATTTGAACTTCGGGATGAGCTTTGAGATAAGGCAAGAACGCAAGAATATATTTATGTTTGGGCGCGATGACGGCAATTTCACTTTGAGGAACGCCTTGTTCAACGAGCTCCTTAATGCGTTCAGCCACCCAGAAATATTCAGATTCGGCAATGAGAAAATCATGACGCTCGAGGGTGGTCGGGGTTTTGTTGTGGGATAGTAGGGTTTTATTCAGACCAAGTTCGGGTTGAGTTTTGATAAAGCTATCATCGACTTGGTCAATGATGCGGCGAGAGAAATCTAGAATGGGCTGAGTGTTGCGGTAGTTATGGACGAGGTTGATAACTTTGGCCGAATAATGTTTTTTGAAGGTGGAAAGGCTAGAGGCAGAAGCGCCTTGAAATTCAAAAATGGCTTGGTCATCGTCGCCGACCGCCATGACCATGGGATTTTCGTAGTCGGTGAGCTGGCGGATGATTTCAAATTGCGAGGGGTTGGTGTCTTGGAATTCGTCGAGTAAAATAAATTGAAAGCGTTCGGAAAGTGTGAGACGGAAGCCGCGGTCGTTTTGCAGAGCGACGATGGACTCTTCAATCATGTCGGCAAAATCAACCAAGTGGTTCTTTTCGAGATAGGCTTGATATTGTTGCATTATATTGGCGAGCGAGGCGAGTTTTTCGTTAGCAATACGATCTTTGAGACGCCAAGTTCCACGAGCATCCTTTTCGAAAAATTGGTTGCGCCAAGCGGTGAGGGTTTTGGAACTGTTGGTGGCTTGAGCGACTTCAAGGGCGGATTCAAGTTCGGTGGCAAGACCTTGAATATTTCTGGGGATACGGCCAATAATTTCGGGGTCATTACGGTGATTTTTTAAGATTTCAAAGATGGGAAGATAAACATTGTTGAGGTTATGTTCGTTTTTGTAGGGTTGGATTTTGGCGAGGAATTCGGAAGTGACGCGACTTAAGACTTCGCTGTCTTTAATATTGGTCTCAGCAATCACGGCAAGATCGTCGGCAGTCAGGCGGGCAGATTTGGCGGACTTAATAACATCAACGATGTCTTTTGCGCGATCGCCTTTTAAGATATCGGAACTTTTCAGCGCGCTTTGAATATCTTGAATAATTTTGAACTGCGTGACTTCGTCGATGGGGTTATCAAAGCGACGTCCAGTCTGGCCATTATAATTATTGTAAGCGGCGAGAATGTCGCGGCCAAAAGAATGATAGGTGCTGATATTGACTTTGTGGGCAGCGGAACCGATGATGGAAACCAGGCGCGATCGCATATTGGCGGCGGCAGCTTCGGTAAAGGTGATACAAAGAATATTTTCGGGGTTGGTGTCGGTGTGTTCGAGAATGTAGGCAACTTTTGCCGAGAGTAATTGAGTTTTACCAGTGCCAGGACCAGCCAGCACTAAAAGTGGGCCACTGAGATATTCAACGGCCTGTTGTTGTTCGGGGTTGAGTTTAAGATTCATAAGATTTATTATACTACCTTTTGTGCGCTTTGTGGTAGTCGCTGATGGCGGCAGCGAGAGCTTCGTGGCCGAGGACGGAGCAATGAAATTTGTGTTTGGGGAGACCGCCGAGATACTTGGCGATATCGGCAGCGGTGATTTTGGTGGCTGCGTCTAGGGTTTTTCCTTTGGCGAGTTCGGAGAGTGCAGAAGTGGAAGCGATGGCTGAGGCACAGCCGTAGGTCTTCCATTTGATGTCGGTGATGGTCGTGGTCTTTGGATCGATTTTGAGCAGCATCAACATTTGGTCGCCGCAAATGGAATTACCGACAAGACCTTTCGCGTCAGCTTTAAATTTGGTTTCATCGCCCATGAGGAAGTTGCGGGGGTTTAAGAAGTGGTCTTTGACGATGTCGGAATAGACCCAAGGGGCGTTAGAATTATTGCTCATTTTGTGTCCTTTACGCTGATGGTACTGATGTTTTGGAGACGAAAAATGATGGGTTTGAGGGCTTTGATAGTCGCTTGGATATCCTTTGCTGTGGCGTTGAGGCCGAGGGAGAAGCGGATGGATGAATGGGCGGTTTCGGCGTCGTGTTTGGTAGCCATGATGACGTGAGATGGGATGCCGTTGCCTGAGGCGCAGGCGGAGCCGGTGGAAACAATGATTTTATTGATAGCGTCAAGATAAAGTTGGATAGATTCACCTTCGGCGGCGGAAAATGAAATGTTTAAGATATGGGGGAGAGAAAAGTTTTGGGGCGTGATTTTGGTGTTAAGTTGGCTGCCTGGAATATTTTTTAAAATTAGCTGGGCGAGTTGGTCGCGAAGGGGGCGGATTTTGGTATCGTAGGTTTGCCAAGTTTGATTTTTAAGGACGAATTCGGCGGCGGCACCAAAGCCAGCAATGGCGGCGGTATTATAAGTGCCAGCACGGCGACCGTTTTCTTGATGACCACCGAGAACGAGCGGCTGGTAGGGGCTGCCTTTTTTAACATAAAGCAAGCCAACGCCTGTGGGGCCGCCAATTTTATGGGCGGAGGCAGTAAGATAATCGACTTTGAGGCGTTTGACATCGATTTTGATTTTGCCGAGCGCTTGGGTGGCATCGGTGTGAAGAAAACAGGGGTGATCGGAACTTTCAAGCGCGCTGACAATTTTGGAAATTTTAGTAATAGGCTGGATAGTGCCGAGCTCGTTGTTGGCCAGCATGATGGAGAGCAGTTTGGGTGGAGATTTGAAAAAATCGGGCGAGATTTGAACTTGACCGTTTTGATCGACGGGAAGTATAGTGAGTGGCTTAGCAAAAGTTTTGGCGGGTTCGAGCACGGAAGGATGTTCAATGGCGGAAACGGCAATGGGTTGATTAGTAAATGTGCGAATCACGGTGTTATTGGATTCAGAACCGCTGGCGGTGAAAATAATTTCTTCGGGTGTGGCGTTAATGAGCTGGGCAACTTGAGCGCGGGCGGACTCGATAATGTTTTTGGCGCGTTGGCCAGGCTCATGCAGAGCCGATGGGTTGCCAGGAAAATGATCGAGTACTTCTAGCATCGCTCGCTTGGCTTCTGGGAGAATCGGGCTGGTGGCGGAGTGGTCAAGATAGATCATAGAACTATTTTATTCTATTTTGGTAATTTTGCCATTTTTGAGATGGAGTAGGCGTTGATTTTTGGAACCGCGAAACTTGAGAGTGAGGTCGCGTTCCGCTAGGATGAAGGGGCCGTCGATGAGGGCATCGAGAGATTTTAGAAATTCCCAAGCGGCGCCACCGCGCTCTTTGATTTGTTCGTAGGTGTAGCCAGAAAAACTCCAAACGTTCCAGCCGAGTTCTTTGCGACACCAGTCGGCGATGTTTTTGCAGGCTTCAGGTTGGAGGAAGGGTTCGCCGCCGCAGAAAGTGATGCCAGCTTGACCTTTGAAGGTTTTGAGACGGGCTTTGATTTCTTCGATATCGACAAGTAGGCCGGTTTCGAGATCCCAGGTTTCGGGGTTTTGGCAGCCTTTACAGTGTTGGAGGCAGCCCTGGGTCCAGAGGACGGCGCGGAGGCCGTAGCCATTGACGATATTATCGTGTTCAAGTGGGCCAGAGAGGCGAATAGTTTGAGCGCTTGAATTACCTCTCTTCGACCTCGTTCGCTTACGCCCACCGTCGTGGGGTTCGCTCTCTGCGAAATTCTCGTGAGGGTTTCGGGACACGGTCTCAGATCGGTAATTTACAGCGCTCATGTTTAGCATTTTCCGTTCATTTTGTCAGCGCATTTTTTAGCGGATTCGCGGGCGGATTTTTCGGCGGTAGTATAGACGCCACTGACATTATGCTTGACGCGGTCGTGCTCTTCGGATTTTTTGGCGTCATTCCAGCGATCGAGAGTGCCGACGAGATAGCCAGTGATACGGCGGAGACGTTCGAATGGAACATCGCCTTCGTTACGACCACAAGATGGGCAGCGCTCGCCAGCAATGATGCCAGAGAAGCCACAGACGGGATCACGATCAACAGGATGATTAACGGAACCGTAGCCGATGCCGGAATCGTGCATTTTGCGAATTACGGCTTCGAAAGCGTCGATGTTTTGAGATGGATCGCCGTCAAGTTCGACGTAAGTGATATGACCAGCATTACAAAGGTTGTGGTAGGGGGCTTCAATCTCGATTTTATCAAAGGCGGAGATGGGGTAATAGACGGGGACATGGTAAGAGTTAGTGTAGTAGTCGCGGTCGGTGACACCGGGGATTTTGCCAAATTCTTTGTGGTCGAGTTTAGTAAAGCGACCAGCAATGCCTTCGGCGGGGGTGGCGAGTAGAGAGAAGTTGAGCTGATATTTTTTGCAGAATTTGTCGCAAGCTTCGCGCATATGAGTGATGATATCAAGACCGAGCTCACGCGCTTCTGCGTCTTCGCCGTGATGTTTGCCAATCATAGCAACTAGGGTTTCGGCGAGACCGATGAAGCCGATAGAGAGGGTGCCGTGTTTAATGACGTCACGCAAGGTGTCGTTCCAGCCGAGTTTTTCGCTGCCGAACCAGTTCCCTTGTCCTATGAGGAAGGGGAAGTTGCGGACATGTTGGTTGGCTTGGAAATCGAAGCGTTCGAGCAGTTGATCTTTAACAAGTTCGAGTTTTTGGTCGAGTTCTTTATAGAATCCGCTCCAATCAGCTTCTTTTCTTTGATCGAGACAAATACCGTGCTTAATACCGATACGGACGAGATTGATGGTGGTGAAGGAAATATTACCACGACCCGTGACGATACCGTCGGATTCTGGGAAGACAGAGGCAAGGACGCGAGTGCGACAGCCCATGGTGGCAATTTCGGTGCGGTAGTCGCCGGGTTTGTAGTATTTAAGGTTGAATGGTGCGTCGATGAAGGAAAAATTCGGAAAGAGGCGTTTGCTGGAAACTTCCATGGCACGTTTGAAGAGATCATAGTTGGGATCCTCGGGATTGTAGTTGATGCCAGATTTGACTTTGAAAATAGAAATAGGAAAGATGGGAGTTTCGCCGTGACCTAGACCAGCATCGGTGGCGTCAAGGAGAGCGCGACTGACAAGACGGCCGGCAGGCGAAGTGTCGGTACCAAAGTTGATAGAAGTAAAGGGGACTTGAGCGCCAGCGCGGGAGTGCATGGTGTTGAGGTTATGGACGAAGCCTTCCATGGCTTGGTAGGTTTGTTTTTCGGTGTCTTTAACGGAAGCTTCAATGACTGGCGTGGGAACCTTGAGTTTTTTCAGCTGTTTTTCGTCGCCGAAGTTGAGGTCGTCGGGAATGTCAATTTTGAGGGATTTTTGATTGAAAGAGTTATATTTTTCGAGGTTGGATTTTAAGGCTTTACGAAAAGTTTTATTAACGCCGGGTACCATGGCGTAGTCAAAGTTGGGGATGGATTGACCACCGTGTTGTTCATTTTGATTAGCTTGAAGCAGAATGGCAGTAAGGGCGGCGTAGGAGCCGATGGAATTGGGGGTGCGCAGGTGGCCGTGGCCGGTATTAAATCCGCCATTTTCGAAGAGGATAAAGGGGTCGGATTGGCAACAAGTGAGAGTGCCGGTGGAATAAAAATCAAGGTCGTGGATGTGGATATCGCCATTATCGTGAGCGGTGGAGATGTCGGGGCGCAAGAGAATTTCTTTAGCAAAAACTTTAGAACCTTCGGCGCCGAACTGGAGCATTTTACCCATGGCGGAGTTGCCATCGACGTTAGCATTGCCACGTTTGACATCGGAATCTTCGGAGGCATCAGAAATGGAAATAGTGCGATAGGTTTTCATAAGATCGCTTTTGGCCTCGCGGGCTTTGTTGCGTTCGCGGCGGTAAGTGATGTAGGCTTTGGCGGTTTGCTTATAAGCGGATTCCATGAGAACTTGTTCGACCGTGTCTTGAACTTGTTCAACTGAAGGGCGACGGTTAGTGATAGTTTCTTCAAGCCTTTGAACGACTTTTTTAGCGAGCGCTTTGGCGCGATCGGCCTTGAATTCGCCAGTTGCGATACCGGCTTTTTCAATAGCGATAGTGATTTTTTCGGGTTTAAAGTCGACGATTTTACCATCGCGTTTAACGATTTTTGTGAACATAAAAATAGACCTCCTTGTTAGATTTCTTATGTTTTTTATTTTGATTGGATTTTTACTGACCCTATATTTAGTGTCTGAATCTATTTTATGACACTATATGTGTGGTGTCAATAGTTTTTTGGCACTTTTTGTTGTAATTTTTGCAACATTAAAATAATGACTGGGGCGGACTTGCTTTTTTAGTGAAAGTGTGCTATAATAAAGGAGTGGGCAAGTTCTTAAAAAATAAAGGGGTGGTAAAGAGTGAAAAAGCTTACAGTATTTTTGACAACATTTGTGCTTGTGGTGATAGTATTTGTACTGTTTCGAGTAGAAATAGTGGAACAGGCGAAAACGCTAAGCTACCAAGGGCTGCAACTTTTAGAGCGACCGCTTGAAGCCGAAAGGTCGGACTTTCGATCGGAAAAATATTGGTTAGGACAAACCTTCCTGCTGGACTCATATTTACAGGATTTGGGGTTTGTGAGGATTGATTTTACCGAGCAGACTAAGTGGGTATACGGCAGAAAAGTGTTCACAGTTTGGCCGTCAGGTCAATTTGAAGTGAATATTTTGGGCGACGAGTTGGGTGCGCTACACGATAAAAATATGGTCACAGCGGAGAGACAATATCAATTACGGTATACTAACCAAGTTTCTCAGCTGGTAGACTATGATGTTGTGTGGAGAATGGCAGTGGCGGCGGCTAATTTACGGGAGGCGGAAACGCTGAACGAAATGGCAGCGGCTAATCGCCAAGACTTAGAAGAGCTTTTCATGAAAAATAGCGTCTCTTGATGAGGCGCTTTTTCTTTGGGCTTTGATGGCGGTTTTAAACCGTGGTGGTGCGAGTGCGGAGATCGTAATAGACGATGGTGGGGCGTTCGATGGCGGGTTCGGCTGTGGCGACGATGTTGCCGTTGTCGATGTGGGGTGGAGTGTCGGGGGCTTGTTCGACGAAGCTGTAACGAGTGCTGGGGTCATATTGAGCGACGTAATTCATGTAATCAACTACGTCCAAGACGGCAACGACGGTTTCTTTAGTGAGACCAGAGTGACGAGCAAGCATGCCTTCGTAGGAATGATCGATGGGGTGTTCTTCGTAGTAGGAGGCCAAATAGGTGTCGACGGCAGAAGTGTAGGAGGGATCCATGCTCGCCATGAGGCGCTGGTCTTCGGTAAAGCGTTGATAGTATTGAGTTTTATCCCAATTAGGGGTAGATACACCAGAAAGATCGATGCCTGCGCCGATACTATCGATCGTCTCATGTAGAGTCTTGTCATAATTATTATTAGCGACACAAGTTGCGCCGATAATCCAGCCAGAGTTTAATAATTGATTTGTGTTTTGGGCAATATCTAGCATGTCCCCGACAAAAGGTATTGCTCCGAGTACGGAATCTGTGACAGTGTTAGCAGCTTGACCAGCTACGCCATCTCCAAGATTCTCATCGATGGTTTTATTAATAGAGGTAGAACTAAAATCATTAGCGATGTTTTGATCAGCAGTACCAAACTGAGATTGACGAGTGCCACAGTAGGTGACGTAGCGAGCGAGATCAGAATTCTTTTTTATAATGGGTTTACCGTTAGTATCTACGTCTATTTCGTCCTTAATCTCTTCAATAACATCGCTAGGGTGAAGATCAATAGTTGTGCTTTGGACATCGGTGATGATGTAGGGATTACAAAAGGCGTCACCAACTGCGCCGATAGATTCGAGATTAGGGCAATTACCGGTATTTTGGACCATTTCATTAGCAATTACGGCATTAGCAGAAGGAAGGAGGGTGGTAAGTGAGCTGCGGGTGAGGTTACCCATAGTGGTCACAAGACCAGAAACAGCAGTGCGATTAGTATGTATGGTCGCGACTTGAGTAAGGAGAGTACCGAGGAAAGTATATTGAGAACTAGGGTCAAAAGGACTGCGATTTTCTCGTTCATATCTGGCATTGTCAGCAATGACTTTTTGCTGCTCGAGGTTAAAGGCGATGAGGCCGTTTTTATCGGTGAGGGATCCACCGCCAAAGCGATGGTTGTTGGCTTGATAGATATGAGCGCCAGAAACTAAGGCGTTACCAAAATCTTCGCCTCCAAGGTTAGAAATAAGGTCGCGAGTGAGAGCTTTAGTAACTATAGGAAGTAGGACGCGTGTGGCGACAGCAATACCTCCGCCGATAAGCACACCGGCCGCCACCGCTTTCCCAGCGTCTAAGAGTCCAAAAGAAGCAATGTTTGCTAATTCTTCAAAAACACCAATAGCGCCTGCGAATGCTTTTGCGACGGCGCAACCAACAAAAGTGACAACGCCAGCACCGAGTTTATTAAGAACTTTATTAGCCATATTGCCGCTGGTGCCGAAAGAACTGAGGCTGGCATCATTTTGGTTAATAGGACGATTGCCGTACATGGCAGCAATAGCTTCGGATTCCATGGCAGTTTTGGGGTTGGTTTTTTGTTCTATGAGCTTTACTCCATCAAGGCTATTTTCATCGTATTTTGTGGCGCCTCTTACCTCGTTAATGGAGGCTTCTTCATTTTCGAGACTAAAGCTAACGCCAGACATAGGCTCAACTAGGGCGGTGGCAAAGACGTTAATTGGGGAATCGGCTCCCTGTCCAGCCTTAACTTTATCGACAGATTCTTTAAAACTACTGATGACTTTGAGAATTTGAAGTTTTTCGTTAGCATAGACGATGGCGCTGACGGTGCCAGTAAAGGCTAAAACACCACAGCCGACATTAGCAACAAGATTAGCGATACTACCTGCGCTTTTTTTCTGTTTTTTAGCAGCATCGTCAAGGAAGCCTTTGGCTTCTTCGGCGTCAACTTCACCAGTTTTACCGAGTTCGGTTTTTGTTTCATCTACCTTGGTTTTATCGATGAATTTATTATCTTCGTCGACTGGAGGTTTACCATCAGCATCGGCCTCCTCATTTTCGCCAATACGAGCCTTAACGACGACTTCGTCATCGCCCTTAGTTTTCATATCGTCTACGGTAACTTTTTTCGCGGCTTCTAGCCCGGCATTACCAGCTTCGGCTTTGGCGACTCTTTCACGAAACTTTGTGAAACGATTACGCGTAAGATCGGTAAGATCAAGAAGTTTAATAATTTGCTTATCAAACCAATGCCCAACGGAACCTTTCCAGGTGCGGGAAGCTTTATTATAACCATTGAAAAAGTCGCTGATCTGAGTGTAGGCAGTCTCAAAAGTCATATGTTTACCGATCGGGATTTCTTCTCCGTCAATTCTAACTTTGTGAATATCTTTAAATTTATCGAATCCTTTTTTATCAGGAGTAATAAGGGTGCGACTACCAGAGTCATCGTTAAAAATCAGAACGGTTTTTGTCTTACCGTCAATCTTAACTTCGGCTTTTTCAATGCCTTGAGCTTTCAATTTAGCTTCTTGTCGTGCGCCGATTTTAAATTTGTGACCACTGAAAATAGTAGGCTTGGTTGCTTGTTTATA
Source organism: uncultured Candidatus Saccharibacteria bacterium (assembly GCA_964345645.1). Classification (GTDB taxonomy): domain Bacteria; phylum Patescibacteriota; class Saccharimonadia; order Saccharimonadales; family Saccharimonadaceae; genus Nanosyncoccus. Next base: position 9,153 of record CAYFRK010000012.1, on the reverse strand, counting down.
TTCACCATTGGTTTGGTAATTAAGAAAAACACGGGAGCGCATGGAGGTGCTGACCGAGATTGAATCGAAATTACCAATAAATTGGGCGAGTAGGCTGAAGGGGAGGAGGCTTTGGCCACCGAAAATTAGACTACCAGCGCCAATAAAGAGAGCAACAATGGCTCCGATGGGTCCGATTTTTTTAAAACTCCCCTTCCCCTTCCCTTTTTTACCACCAAGAGGGAGGCCCTGGACGCTGTTTTTGAAACCGGCACCATTTTCGGCATTGAGAATATTTTTAGTACCAGCATCAACTTTTTGTAAGGGATTTTCGGCGGCTCCCTTCTCGGCTTGACTAAGGTCTTTACTGGCATCTTTGGCGAGGGCAGACTTGCTGGGTTTATCTTGTTTGCCGCCCTCAAGGACTTTAAGTGAAGGGCGGATTTCGGGGTCAAAAGCACCACGAAACGGATCGTTTGGAGTGAGCGCGCTAGAACCTTCGGTTTTATATGCCATACTGCTTGATATTGTATAGCGTAAGCGAAAAAAACGCAAGGGATTTGGCTAGAAGATAGGGCTGCTTTTTAGCGTGCCGGTCTTGGGGGCTTTAAGGGGACGAATGGGGTGTGCCGCGGATGTGGATGTTTCGGAAGTAGTTGGGGTAGAATTTTTGATGGGGAGAGAAAAAGTGAGAGGTGTGCTTCGAGCGCCAGAAGTATCAAAGGCGATCAGGGTGATTTGATTGTTTTGCTTCCTATCAAGATCGGTAATCAGAATTTCGGGGGTGGTAAGTTCGCCAAGCAAAGCACCGTTAATAACAAGCAAAGTTTTATGGGTGGGTTGGTCAAGACTGATTTTTGCGGTAGTGTCGGAGGGATAGGAAATTTGGGCAGTGAGTGGCGCGGTGGGAGTAAGACTTTCTTTAACGACTACGTGTGCCGACATGGTGCCAAACAGCCCGTTTTCGTCGGTGATTTTGAGTTGGATCATGATGTCGGTGGGAGCGGAATAGGTTTTATGAATGATGGGCGTGTCGGAAGTTGATTCAAAAGCTCCATCACCGTCGAGATCCCAAGCGTAGGAGGTGATTTTGCTGGAAGCGGTGGAGGCGGAAGCATCAAAGGTGAATTCATCGCCAATCAGCCCAGAATATTCGGGCAGAGGCAAAACTGGGTCGGGGCGGGTGAGAATGTATTCAGTAGAAAGATCAAGTGCGCCGGCGGAATCAAAAGCCTTGCCGCCAGTGGCTGTGGCCAGCTCTTGATAGGACGATGAGATTGGAGCAGGGGTGATGGGATAAAAATTCACAGGGTCGATTTCGAGACTGCGTTTGATGACTTGGGGTAGATTCGTGCCGTCGCGATCAATAAGGTGGTATGGGGCATCAGTCAAAAGAATGAGAGATTTTTTAGCACCGACTTGCCAAGGTTCACTATTGAGAGCGGTTAGAGTAGCGGAGAGTGCAGATTCGGGAGTATCGCCACCACCATTAGTTTTGATTTGGTCAATTTTTTGCTGAAAAGTTTCGAGCGAGCAATTATCGAGATGGCAGTGAGCGACTGGTTTGAAGGGGCCGTTGAGGTCACGGAATTCATAAAGTGCGATGCGACCACCACTGTTTTTAATTTCTGAGGCGAGACGTTTGGCTTCGGATTTGTATTTATCGATGAGATCAGTCATGGAGCCGGTGGAGTCGATTAGAATGACGGCGTCATGTAAAGAAAGGGGTGTGGTGGGCGGAGTAAGGTGGTGTAAACGAAGCTTAATATAAAGAGCGGCATTGACGTAGAGTTGATTGGGAGCATATTCAAGATGACTTTGGATGGGGCTAGTGGGGTTAATATATGAACTACACATAATATCGTGTCTTTGGCACCAAACGCCGAGCTGGTCGGTGTAGGTAGTGGGTTGATATGGGTCGAGACCGCCAAGAATGCCTTCATAGGTTTCGCAATCAGGAACATAGACGCGATAGGGTGAAAGGTTTTGGCCACGACAGGCGGGTGGGTTTTTACCCTTCCCTTCTGGGAGAAGTAGCTTGGGGTCGCCAAAAGTGGCGGCGTAGAGAATCTTTTTAGGGTCGAGACTGGGGAGAGCTTTAGAAATAACCATGCCACCTTGAGAATAGCCACCGATTACAAATTTGGTGTCGGGGCAGACACGAGAAATGGTGTTGATGTAGGACTTTAATTCCTCGATACCAGTTTGGACGCTTTGGCCGAATTTGTGAGATTCACCAGCGCTGACAAGGGCGCCGAGAGTAGTTAAGGCTTGCTTGGCGGTGTCAATTCCAACGGCGGTGGCGGGATATTGGTGGCCGTTTTGTGAGGCACTACCAAGTTCATAAAAACCGTATTGAATATTTTCGTTTTTAAGAGAGTTGTCAATGGCAGACTTGAAGGCTTGATAATTGGTGTCGTTTAGACTTTCGCCAGAGCCACGGGCAAAGATAAACCGGACACTATTACAGGTGGTTGGCGGAGTGGCGGAGGTTGAGGGTTTGAGTAGTAGCGTGAAAATTGGCGCTAAGATTAGTGTGAGCGCAAGTAGAAGATGTTTAGGGATTTGAAAATGTTTTTTGAGTTTCATAATTCCTCTGTGATTTAGTTTGGGGACAGTTTAAGAAACCGAGGAAAAATAAACAACCTTGAGCGTGATTGAAACGGCATCAAAAAACCGAGCGCTGGGCTCGGTTCTTCGAAAAATTATTTGATAATTTTAATTTTACCGATAAGTGGGAGTTCCTCGGTTTTACCATTAATAACTTGAATAATGCCAAGAATTGACATAACAAAAGTAAAAATACCCACGGCGGTGGAGAGTAGAGGGGTGATGAATAAGAACCCCAAGAGGATAGGCATAGAGAGAATAGAGATTGCAATTGCAGCGCCAGTGGTAAGAATAAAAAGATTCAGACCTTGCTTAGCATGATAAACGACAAATTTGTTTTTCTTTTCGGCAAAGAAAGGAATTAGCGAGAGAAAATTAAGATAGGCTAAAATACCCATAGCCTTGCCATCTTCGATGTCTTTTTTGTCGTAAGTGGATTTTTTAGTAGTTTCTGGTTTTTTAATGTCTTTAGTTTTGGTGTTTGATTTGGCGGTTTTTGCCTTTTCCATATGAATCTCCGTTAGTTTATTTTTCTATATTTTAGCATAGTTTCCGCTTTTGATAAACTACCAATTAATAGGTGGAAGGTTTTTGGATTTTAAAAAGTCGTTGGCGCGAGAAAAATGATGGTTGCCGAAAAAACCGCTATAGGCCGAAAGGGGTGAAGGGTGTGGAGATTCTAAAATCAGATGTTTTTCGGGGTCAATTAAAGGTTTTTTATTGCGTGCGTCGCGACCCCAGAGCATAAAAACGAGGTGCGGACGAGCGGTGTTGAGATATTTAATGGTGGCTTCGGTAAAAATTTCCCAGCCTTTACCGCGGTGCGAGCCAGGTTTATGCGCTTCAACGGTGAGTACATTATTGAGTAGTAAAACACCTTGTTCTTGCCAGTTTTTGAGATTACCGGTGGGGTTTTGATGGTGGCCAATGTCATTATCGATTTCTTTATAGATATTGATGAGCGATGGCGGGATCGGTTGGCTGTCGGGCACGGAAAAGGCAAGGCCGTGGGCAGCGTGAGGGGTGTGATAAGGATCTTGACCGAGAATAACTACGGAAACTTGATTTAGATCAGTGGTAAAGGCACGAAAAACTTGCGTTTTGGGTGGAAAAATTGTGGTGTTTTGATAGGCTTCGTGTAAAAATTGACTGAGTTCTTGAAAATAGGGCCTATTGAATTCGGCGTCTAAAAAAGCTTTCCAACTGGGGTGCATTAAGACAATTTCTCGCGCAAGATTTTTTGAACGACGGCGGGATTGGCTTTCCCCTGAGAGGCTTTCATGACTTGCCCGACGAGGAAGCCAATAACTTTATCTTGACCGGCTTTAAAATCGGCCTGGGCTTGCTGAGTGGCGGGATCATTCAGGACGTCTGTAACGATTTGCTCAAGTGCGGCGGTATCGTTTTCCTGAATTAAGTTGAGTTCTTTAGCAATAGTTTTGGTGTCCTTAAAATGCATTTCTGAATCGAAGAACTTTAAAAAGACTTCTTTGGTGGCGGTGGAACTTAGTTCGTTGTTGAGGTTCATGGTGGCAAGATTTTGGAGCTGTTGAACAGACGGAAGTGGGTCGTTTAAAAGACTGGAGTTCTCCTCGGCCAAAAGCACTGAAGAGAAGAGGTTGGCGACCAGCTTGACCGTAGTCAAAAAACCATTTTCGACTTTGGCCAGCTCTCCTAACTTTTGCATTAGCTGTGGGTAGTCGAGGAGAACCTCAAGTGTATCGAACGGAATAATGTCTTTGAACAGGGTGCGATAATCGGCTGGTAACAGGGGTAGGCGAGCTTTTTCATCGGAACTTTCCTGCGCGCTGAGATTTAGCGGTGGAAGATCGGGTTCGGGCATGTAGCGGTAGTCCTGAGCCTCTTCTTTGCTGCGTTGAGAAGTGGTGATACCAGTGCTATCATTCCAGCCACGGGTTTCTTGTACTAATGCTTTACCAGCATCGAGCAATTTGGACTGGCGTTGGTATTCATATTCGACAGCACGTTCAACGGAGCGGAAAGAGTTGAGGTTTTTGATTTCTACACGTGTGCCAAGTTTTTTAGAGCCAGGGAGGGCAAGTGAAATATTGACGTCGAAACGCATGTTGCCATGATAAAGGTCGCCAAAACAGATACCAGAATAAGTCATAAGACGCCAGAGTTCCTTGCAATAATCGTGGGCGTGTTTGGCAGAATGAATATCTGGCATAGAGACAATTTCAATGAGCGGGGTATTGACACGGTTGAAGTCGATTAGCGAGTAATTGTCAAAATGGGTGAGTTTGCCGGCATCGCTTTCAAGATGAGCGTGCTCAATGCGAACTTTGGTGCCATCAGGAAGTTCGACAAAGCCTGCGCCGATGATGGGGTGGTAGAACTGGGTGATTTGATAGCCGTTGGGTAGATCAGGGTAGAAATAATGTTTGCGATCAAAACGGGATTTGAGATTAATCTCAGCGTTGAGGGCATGACCAGCGCGCACGGCAAAACGCACTGCTTCCCTGTTGAGACGGGGCAGCATGCCGGGCAGAGCGAAGTCGATGGGTGAAACACAAGAGTTGGGTTCTTTGCCCCGCGCATCATTATCGACGGTACTAAAAAGTTTAGTCTTGGTGGCAAGCTGAACGTGGCATTCGATACCGATGGTGATTTCGTATTTCATCAGATGGCTCCTAGATCTTTTAAGGCTTGCTTGTAGGTGGCGAGGGCGTGACGGGCTTGCTTATAATCGAGCTTGAAGCGGTGTTCATGAGCAATGCGGTTGCGTAATTTGTGAGCGTACCAGACAGCGTTAGTCTTACTGAGACGGGTGTTGCCGAGCTTTTTTAAGCGTTCGCCCATAGTTTTGCCAGGAAGACCCATTTCACAGAGGGCTTTATCGAGGAGCTTGTCAGCATCAACGACGACGAGGTTATAACTAGCAGGGTTTTCCTTAATTAGGGCGTTTTCGATAGCCATAAAATCAGTTTGATATTCAGTGACATCAAAGGTGTGACCGCGTTTTTGAGTTAAAAGAATAGCGACGAAAATTAAAACACCAACGATCAGTACGGCAATCAGCAAGACGAGAGTTGAAGTTTGCATTAGGCGAGCTCCTTTCCGACTTTCAGTAATTGTTGATCGCTACGACGAGGGCCGACTAGCTGAAGGCCAAGCGGTAGGCCAGTTGAAGTTTCACCAGCTGGGAAAGCTAAGGCGGGCAAGCCGGCGAGATTAACTGGTACGGACATAGCATCGCCGAGGTACATTTCCATAGGGTCGTTGATTTTAGAGCCAAGCTTGAAGGCAGGATGAGGCGTGACTGGAGTGAGTAGAAAATCGCATTTTTTGAAGGCGTCTTCGTAAGCTTCAATGATGAGGGTACGAGCTTTTTGGGCTTTGAGATAATAAGCATCATAGAAACCTGAGGCGAGCACAAAGTTGCCAATCATAATGCGGCGTTTGTTTTCAGACATGAAGCCAGTGCCGCGCGAGTTAGCGTAGAGAGAGTCGAGATCTTTGGCGTCGTCGGAGCGGAAGCCGTAACGGATACCATCAAAGCGACTAAGATTACTAGCAATTTCGGCAGGAGTGATGATGTAATAGACGGCAAGGGCATATTTTAGAATAGGCATATCGAGCTCAACAATCTGCCAGCCTTTTTGTTTCGCCTCTGTTATTTTAATTGACAGCGCGCTGGAAAGTTCCGATGAGAGGGTGGAATTATCAAAGTCTTTAATGATGCCAAGAGTGGGTTTTTGGGGCGCTTGAGGTGATGTGTTGTAAAAATCGGGTAGGGTGGTTTGGTCGTTAGGGTCTTGGCCGGCAGCGATGGACATTAAAAGATCAAGGTCGGCAGTAGAGTGGGCAAAAAAGCCAGGGCAATCGGTGCTGGAAGCCATTGCCACAATACCATAACGAGAGAGTGCACCGTAAGTGGGCTTGAAGCCAAAAACGCCGTTGAAAGAAGCGGGTTGGCGAATAGAACCACCAGTATCAGTACCGGTTGCGAAATCAACAATATCGAGTGCGACCGCAACGGCGGAGCCACCAGATGAGCCACCGGCGACGCGAGTTTTGTCAGCGGAATTGAGGGTGGGGCCAAAAAAAGAACTTTCGGTGGATGAGCCATGTGCAAAAGCGTCAAGATTGGTGCGACCGATCATGATGGCGTCTTCGGCATCGAGTTTTTGGACGACGGTGGCGGTGACAGGGCTGGTGAAATTGGCGAGCACTTGGCTGGCGGCTGTAGTAGGTCCATCGGGAGTGAGAAAGTTATCTTTGATAGCGTAGGTGACACCAGCGAGGCGACCGACTGGTTCCCCGTTTTTAATACGAGCATCGATGTCAGCGGCTTTTTTTAGGGCGTTGTCGGTGTTTAAGAATGTAAAAATATTATAATCAGCAAAATGTGCGGCTTTTTCAAGCGCGTCTTGAACGAGTCGGGTGGCGGTGACGGTTTGATTAGCGATTTTCATTATAATACCTTAGGAATTTTAATTTGATGGTCTTGTTGATCGTGAGTGAGGTTGAGTAACTCTTCGCGGGTGGCAGATTGGGGTTCGATTTCGTCTTCGCGCCAGACGTTTTCCATTTCAAAAACTTGGTAAGTAGGCTCGACATTGTCGGTGTCGAGTTCGTCGAGCTGGGAGATGTATTTAATGATATTACTGAGGTCGGTGCCAAGAGACTCTATTTCAGCTTCGTTAAGCGAAAAATTAGATAAATCAGCCAGATGCTGGATTTGTTCATGCGTGATATTCATCTTGGATATTATATCACGATTTATGAGGGTTTTGGAGTAGATTTGATGGAGTCAATTTGGTCGCGGAGTTCGGCGGCGCGCTCGAATTCAAGGTTTGCGGCGGCAAGCTGCATTTGAGAGGTGAGTGATTTAATGAGCGCGGGATATTCCTCGACGGGAACTTTCTTTAGATCGAGGGCAGGAGCGACAGATTTTTCCGGAATAACAGCGCGGAGTCCAGCTCCGACAGCTTTTTTAATGGATTGTGGCGTAATACCATGTTTGTGGTTGTATTCTCGTTGAATTTCCCGGCGACGATTGGTTTCGGAGATGGCATTTTCCATACTCTCGGTGATATTGTCGGCATACATGATGACTTTGCCAGATTCGTGACGGGCGGCACGACCAATGGTTTGGATAAGGGCAGATTCGGAACGCAAAAAACCTTCTTTATCAGCATCGAGAATAGCGACAAGAGAGACTTCGGGGAGATCAAGACCTTCGCGTAGGAGATTAATGCCAACAAGGACATCATAAACACCAGAACGGAGGTCGCGGAGAATATCACCGCGCTCTAAAGTATCAACGTCGGAGTGGATATAGGCGGTTTTGATATTACGCTCTTTAAGATGGTCGGTGAGGTCTTCGGCCATGCGTTTAGTGAGGGTAGTGATGAGCGTGCGTTGCTTTTTGGCAATACGCTGGTCAATTTCTTCTAGTAAATCATCGATTTGTCCGTTGGAACTGCGGACTTCGACTTCGGGGTCGAGCAGGCCGGTGGGGCGAATAACTTGCTGAACAGGTGTGGGGGAGTTGTTAAGTTCGTATTGCCCAGGGGTGGCGGAAATATAAACGACCTGGTTGATATGTTGGTTAAATTCGTCAAAAGTCAGCGGACGGTTATCGAGAGCGCTGGGTAGGCGGAAGCCATATTCGACCAGAGTGGATTTACGAGCGTGGTCGCCATTATACATACCGCGAACCTGAGGTAAAGTCATATGGGATTCATCGATAAATAAGAGAAAATCTTTAGGAAAGAAATCGAGCAGGGTGGCTGGGGGTTGGCCAGGTTTGCGCCCGTCAAGATGGCGAGAGTAATTTTCGATGCCTTTGACAAAGCCAGTTTCGGCAAGCATTTCAAGGTCATATTTGGTGCGCTGAGAGAGACGTTGAGCTTCGAGATACTTTTCGTTTTGATTGAAAAAAGCGAGGCGATCTTCGAATTCTTTCTTGATGGATTCAATGGCGTGCATGAGCTGGTCTTTGGGGGTGGCATAGTGGGTGTTGGGAAAAATATGAACACGATTAAGTGTTTCGCGGGTCTCAGCGGTAAGGGGGTCGATGAGCTTTACGGATTCGAGGTTGTTGAAGCCGAATTCAAAACGATAGGCGTGTTCGCCGTTGGCGGGAAAGAGGTCAATGGTGTCGCCCATGACTCGAAAGTTACCCCGTTCGAAAGCGAGGTCGTTACGGTGGTATTGCATGGTGACAAGATGACGAATGAAGTCAGATTGGTTAATGAGGTTGCTTTGCGCATCACATAAAGTCCAACCAGCTTCTTTTTTGCATAGCGGTAGGGACATTTCGAGATAGTGGGCAGGGGAGCCGATGCCGTAAATGCAAGAAACCGAGGCGACGACGATGACGTCTTTTCTGCTCAGTAGAGCTTCGGTGGCAGCGTGGCGGAGGCGGTCAATTTCTTCGTTGATGGCGCTGTCTTTTTCGATGTAGGTGTCGGTGCTGGCGATATAAGCTTCAGGTTGATAATAATCAAAGTAAGACACAAAATAATGCACGGCGTTTTTGGGGAAAAATTCGCGAAATTCGGAATAAAGTTGGGCGGCGAGAGTTTTATTATG
>CAYFRK010000011.1:0-31361 GCA_964345645.1 uncultured Candidatus Saccharibacteria bacterium | reverse complement strand
ATTGCTCGCCCGACCGATGCTAGGAACCCTAACGAATTTATTTATAATACTTCCCCACACTTTGGTGTTAACGGCTATGATCCTGAAACCATGAATGTCGGCGGACACTACACCCCACAAACCAGGGCTGGTGAATACAGAACCATCATTGAACCAAAGGCCGGCTATGCTTGGTCAGACACCCAGTCTTTCGAGACCATCGAAATTACCTGGAAAATTCTCAAAGCTGACACGCCAGCAAATTACAGTTATGGCGACGAGCAGGAAATTACCGCCCCTGTTGACACCCCTCTATTTGAAATCGACATGCCATATAGCGAATGTCGCTGGAAAGACCCCAGCACCAGAGTCTTGCTAGGCACACACGAATATGATGTTGAGTGCGCTCCTGGTGGAGAATTCGACAACTACAATCCCAAGACTCTCCAAACCCACATCACTGGTGTTGAAAACAATAACGACCCCGATGAAAACAATAACGACCCCGATGTCCCCAACACCGATTCTGGCAAAGATTCCGACAAAACTCCCAAAACCGGTATCGCTGGCTTCGGCGTCCAATTTATCAAGACCGTCGTTCTACCATTCGCTCCTCTTATAATCATCGCCGCCATCGCCATCGTCGCTGGCCGCCGCTACCACAGCTACCGCTCTGTCCAAAAGTGGGGCAAATAAAGCCTAATCTTTCATTATAGCACACTTCGTTCAAAAAGTCAAGCTTAAGCGCTTTTTACCCCTTAAAAATCTTCTCGTCCTTAATTGCGTCTGGTAAATAATTCTTATCAAGATGAAAGCCCGGCTCCCATTTCTGTCCCTTGCCATACCCCAAATCTTTCATTAATTTTGTTGGCGCATTGCGTAGCCAAATTGGTACCGGCTCGCCCATCGTTTTCTCTGCCAAATCTAGCGCCACTAACCACGCATCATAAGTCGATCGACTCTTCTTCGCTTTGGTAAGCGCCACGCAACAATGCGACAAAATAATTCCCGATTCTGGCATCCCCACTCGTTCCACCGCTTGAAAACAGGCTGTGGCGAGTGACAGTGCGCCATTGCCCGCCAGCCCGATATCTTCGCTCGCAAAAATCACCATTCGGCGCGCGATAAACTTCGGATCTTCGCCCGCCTGCACCATCCGTGCCAAATAATACAGCGCCGCATCCACATCTGACCCCCGCATCGACTTGATAAACGCCGAAATCGTATCATAATGCGTATCACCTTTTTTATCATAAACCGGCACTCTCCGCCCCGCCGCCTGCTCCACCACTGCCTCATCTACTTTTTCCGCTAGCGACAGCGAAAGCTCCAAATTTCCTAGCGCCCTTCTAGCGTCCCCACCCGAAAGCTCCGCCATCAAATCCAGCGCCTTTTTACTCACGCGTTTTGTGGCTTTTTCCGCTTTTACCGCCCGTTTCAAAACCGTCAGCACCGCTGTTTTGGCTAGTGGCGCCACCACCACCACGCGCGAACGCGATAACAGGGGCGGAATTACTTCAAATGACGGATTTTCTGTCGTTGCGCCAATCAAAATAATCAACCCCGATTCCACATGTGGCAAAAATGCGTCTTGCTGTGCCTTATTAAATCGGTGAATTTCATCCACAAACAGCACCGTGCGAATTTTTAGATTCCAATTTTGTCGCGCCCGCTTTACCACCGCTTCCACATCTTTTTTACCTGCCACCACTGCGGAAATTTCCACAAAATCTGCCTTAAACTCGCGCGCCACAATGCGTGCTAAAGTCGTTTTTCCCGTCCCTGGCGGCCCCCAAAAAATCAGATTCACCGGCTCGCCTTTTTTCACGATTTCCGTCAAAATTTTCCCCTCCCCAATAATCTCTTCCTGCCCCACCACCTCATCCAAATTTTGCGGACGCATGCGTTCCGCCAGTGGTCGTCTTTGGTTCATCTCCTCTGTCATAAATCTATTATACTACGCCCAACAAAAAACTTCCCGGGGGAAGTCTATTTGGTGGCTCCGATTGGACTTGAACCAACGACACAAGGCTCTTCAGGCCTCTGCTCTACCAACTGAGCTACAGAGCCATCCACAGCAGTATAGCATAAAACATGCTATAATTAAAGACATGAAAAAGATCAATACCGCCCCGCTTTCGGGCATGCAAGAACTTCTACCAACCGATCAAGCCACCTTTAATCTTCTGAAACACACCATCGCCAAAACTTATCATGCCCACGGTTTTTTGCCTATTGAGACCCCTGTTATTGACCGCACGGATATTCTGCTTGCTAAGGCTGGTGGTGAAACTGAAAAACAAATCTATAAAGTTGTAAAAACCGCCGAAACCGCCGACGATTTCAATCAGGCTTTGCGTTTTGATCACACTGTTCCGCTCGCGCGTTATATCGTTGAGCACGAAAGCGATCTCACTTTTCCTTTCAAAGTTTCCCAAATTGGCCGTAATTTTCGGGGCGAACGCGCTCAAAAAGGTCGTTTCCGCGAATTTTATCAATGTGACGTTGATATTGTTGGGCGGGGGCAACTCGCTCTTGCCTATGATGCCGAGGCCATTCTCACTTCCCTCAGCGCTCTGAACGCTTTTCATCTCAACACTCCAGTGCTTGCCCGCGTCAGCAACCGCAAACTGCTCAGTGGTTTGATTGAGGCGCTGGCTTTAACTGCGCATTCTGCTGACATTTTTTCTATTATCGATCACTCCGAAAAGGTAACTCCCGAAAAAACCCACTCCGACTTGTCCGAAATTGGTCTCTCCTCTGAAAACGTTGTAAAAATCACAACATTTATGGATATTCACGGCGATCGTGCCACGGTGATTCGCGACCTTGAAAATCTCGCCATTGATCACCCGACTTTTCAGCAGGGCATTACTGAACTTGGCCAAGTTTTGGGTCTGCTTCCGGCTGACCAGATCATCGCCGATATGAAAATCGTGCGTGGTCTCGACTACTACACTGGCACGGTGTTTGAGTTTTGTTTGCCAGAATACAAAGAAGTTGGCTCCATCGGTGGTGGTGGTCGCTATGACAATCTCACCAGCCACTTCACCGACCAGGCTTTTCCGGGTGTTGGTAGCTCCATCGGTCTGTCGCGCCTTTACTACATCTTAAAAACCCATAATTTACTTGAAGATTCCGCCCAACCTCTGATTGATATTTGTCTTATTCCGATTTCTTCTGCCGAATTCACTGCTGCTCTTTCGCTTGCCGACCAACTCCGCCGTCAGCAAAAAACCGTCGATGTGGTGCTTTCCGACAAAAAACTCGGCGACAAACTCTCTTATGCCGCCAAAATTGCTGCGCAGGGCATTGTTATCGGCGCCAACGAAACTTCCACTGGTAGCTACAAAATCAAAAATTTTGCCACCGGGGAAGAACAACCTCTTGAAATCTAACTTTTGAGTCCGCTTTCCAGCATCATCAGTGCATAATCCCAACCATAGCGGGGGTCAAAACCGCTGGTTACAAAGCGATTAAACTGGAAGAACGGCAGTCCGCCATTATTAATTTCTCCCGCGGCTTTATAGGTATTTTCCGTAATTTCTTCCACTGTTTCATGGTTTTTCACACAACTATCAAAATCCTCACCCAGCCCCACTCGGTGGCCAACTGCCAGCCAATAGTCCTCTGTCATATCGGTAATTGGCGGCGCAGTGACACTGCTACCAATTCCCTTTGAGTGATAATCTCGCCACAAACTTTCCACCGCCTCATAATAATAATCCCAAAACTTACCCTCTTTCTTAGCGCAATAGACCCCTTCGGCACTCATCCGCGAATATTCCACATTTTTTGCCTGGTATAACGTGTCTGTGATTCTGAGTTCGAACAACACGTCATTATCCGCTAAAAACTGCTCGAATTCCGCCTTATTTTCAAGGGTGAGCCGTGAAAACACGTCGCAATATGGGCACAAAATATCGGTATACATCACGTAGTGATTTTTCGCTTCGAGGCTCCCCACCGTGGTTTTTTCATCCCAAACTTTCTGCCCAGCCGGGGGTTTTTGTGATGTGCTAAGACCAGCCAACCCAATCAATATTGCCACCACCAAAATTAGCACCACTATCCTCACAATCGTGGCAACCTTATGCTTCCGTTCGGTCTGTTCCAGAATGTCCATTTTTACCTCGCATGAATTTTTCACTTTTTATTATAACATAGGCTTCCAGCCCTGTTTTTTTCAGAGTCAATAGGGAAATAATCACCGCGATTATTGTGATTGTCCCGGATACTACCCCAGCAATCGCATAACTGCCACTGCTAAAAATCGCCCCAATAATTGGCGTAATCAGCGTTGTACCACAAGTTGGACAGCCCGCCCCGAGAATCGCTAACCCTGCCGCCAACCCTGCATTTTGTGCCGCATCTGTGTTGATTTGTTGTTGTTTTTTACGCTTTTTCCAGAGAACAACCACCAACCCCACCAAAAAACTTTGTAAAACCGCAATCACAAAAACTAGTAGCCAATCCAAAAAGTTTTTCCCCACCCCAAATAGTCCCAAAAAACCATCAAAAAGGATCTTCAGCTTGGCAGGGAAGCTCACCGTTAGCAAGAGATTAAATGCCGACATTCCACCCGCCAACAGATTCATCAGCGTGCCAAACAGCACAAATACCACCCCTGAAGTTATCAAGAACTCCGGATAATGCATGGCCAGTAGTAGTCCCTTCCCCGCCAAAATCCATTCGTCTCCCCATTTTGCCAGGGCTTTTTTGATGTTTCTTTTTGCCATGTGACTATTATATCACAAAAGTACAAGTACTATCTTTTCATTATAGCACACTTTATCATAAAAGTCAATACTTTTGATAGTACCACCCCTGTTATTTTTATAGAAATAATACCATGATAATTTAACAAGTCAATATTGACTCTCATTGCGTTCGTGCTAAAATAGAGTCAGGAAGTTCGGACGAATCTGACGTTGAGAGGCGCCGGAACTTCCCGAAACAAAATAGAGAATGTGAGTTTTTGGCTGTGATTTTTGTTTCACCTAGAAATTAAAAAATACGCTGCGAGGCGTATTTTTATTTTTCCAGATTTTGGTGCCCGGAATGGGACTTGAACCCATACGGATTTCTCCATTCGATTTTAAGTCGAACGCGTATACCAATTCCGCCACCCGGGCTTATTTGGAGGTACCTGCCGGAATTGAACCGGCGTACGAGGTTTTGCAGACCTCTGCGTAACCACTCCGCCAAGGTACCATAGGGTTATTTTACCACAAAGCCCCGAGCTGTCCAATCAGCAGTTCCGGCTGTTCAATCAGAAGAATACCGATAATTGCGAGAACCGTTGCCACGAGGTGTGCCACTATTTTCCGCCAACTGAGGTTTTCACGCCCGAATTTTGGCCAAATCAGCGTTAGAATCACCCCTAATATAAAAGTCATAATCAGCGCTGACGTATCATATACCGCCGCCACTAGCCCCATTTGCCCCATCACCAAGGCACTGCGCACACAATAGTCCGCCCCCACCCAAATTGAGTTACCTAAAAGTAGAGGAATTAAAACTCTGTTTTTTGACGCTCTGAGTACGTTTTTGGTGCGTACTCGCCACTTTTTTATAGTTAGGCTTAGCGTGGTATCGGCAAGTCCTTTACCCAAAAAATAAAAGATCATCGCCCAAAGAATTGACAGTTCTTCACCGCCCGCCCTTTTTGCCACCACGAATAACAGATGCGAAACAGAGTAAATGGCTATAAATCCCAAAAAACCCACCGCCGCCCGCATGGTGGTTTTTTGGCTACGCTTTTTAGTCATTAGAATAATCACCACTGGCACCATCAATAAGAACAAAAACGCTACCAGGTGCGTTCCGGAGATTTGCTCGCCTAAAAACAACGCCCCTAACACTAAATAAAAAATCGGCGACAACTGCATAAATAGCATGGCGCTGGTGGCTTCCTCTGCACTTAGCGCCAAAAAGTAGGGAATCGAAGCCAGCGAGCTTAATATTCCAGACAGTACAATCAGTCCAATCGTCGGCCAAGAAACCTCTGTTATCGGCGCCAACCAACACCCCAGTATTGCCCCCACCCCCACAAGGAGCAAATAAAACGGCCCCACCAAAACTTTTTGTGCTTGCGGGGTGCGCCCTCGGTAAAAATGGTCCGTAATATAGTTATCAAAAAACCCGCTCATTGATGCTAAAAACGCCCCTAACAAAGCCAAAAACAGCCAGAGTTCCATACTAATATTTTAGCATAAACTTTATAAAAGCGAGTGCCAGAGGTATTTTTTGTAAGCCTCGTTTTTCCACATGCTCCACGGTGTAAATTTGTTACCCGCCTTCTGATAAATCCGGTAGGCGCAAGCCACATTTTTTGCAACCTCATAAGTATCGCAATCTTCTCGTCCCGGCAAAATTCGCACTTGAAATACCCCCACGCTATAACCATACTCCCGCTCATTTTCTTCAAAAATCAAATCCTCGTCCCCTCGCGCTTCGGCATTACATTTACTTTCCGCCTTTGCTACCGCCAAAGCTATCTCGTGATCCCAGTCGTATTTTTGAATTTCCGCTTCAATTTTCGAACAATCGTTTGGCACACCCCATGGTGGCATAATTTTTAATTCCTTCGCCCACTGTGGTTTCGTCCAAAAAATGATTCCCAACGTCACCCCCAACAGCATTACCAAGCCCACAATTCTCTTAATCATAAGTATAATCACAGTATAGCATGTTTTTCTCCGGATTTTCCTTTGGTTTGTTATACTAGAGTTAGTAGCTAAAAAAGAAAGGAAAATATGGCATTTCTCAAAGCATTTACTGGGGCACTTGGAGGTAGCTTCGCTAACCAATGGCTCGAATATATGGCACCACCTGCCGATATGCGTGATCACACGCTGTTGGCACGCGCTGTCACGGTCAAAGGCGACCGTAGCGAAAATAACGACGGCGAGGAAAACCCCAACGTCATCACTAACGGTAGCAAGTTTTTGGTTCCCGAAGGCACCTGCTTAATCACTGTTGAAAACGGCGGTATTACTGGCGTGATTGCCGAAGCTGGCGGTTACACTTACACCACCGAAAACGTACCCGAAGCCAAAAGTATGTTTGCTAAAGATGGCTTCTTTGCCAGTACTTTCGGTCAAAGCTTCCAGCAATTCAAATTTGGTGGTCAGCCTGGCAACCAACAGTTTGCTTTTTATATCAACCTTAAAGATATCGCTGGTCTGCGTTATGGCACACAAAACCCCATTCGCTACAAAGACGCCAATTATGCCAACACCATGCTTGCCGTCACTAGCAACGGGACTTATACCATCAAGGTTGTCGATCCAGTTCTGCTTTTCAAGAACCTGATTCCTGTTGATATTGTTTCGGGTCAAGGTCGCGCCGTATTTAATCTTGGCGAAGACGACGGTGGCGTAGAAGATTCTCTCTTTGCCGGTTTTGTCGGTTCGCTTGCGGCTGCACTTTCCGCCTACACCAAAGGCGGTAAATCTATCGATGATATCCAAGGTGGCACCACCGAATTTGCTAAATCTGTCAATGAGGCGGTTGAAGCCAATTATCAATGGGCTTCCAAATATGGTCTCTCCGTTGTTAATGTCCAACCTATGGGTCTCGACTGGGACGAACAATCTGTCGAATTGATTAATAAATTCAACATGGGCAATCTTATGCAAGGTGGCGTTGGTGCTGCTTACGCCCAAACTCAAATTGCTGAAGGTTTCAACGCTGCCGGCAATAACGGTGGCCCTGCCAATATGATGGGTATGGGTATGGGAGTTGGCATGATGGGTGGCATGGGTGGCATGACCCAGCCAATGGGTCAAAATCCTGTTCAGCCAGCACAACCATCTCAACCAGCCCCTGCTCCTGAAGAACCAACTACTCCAGAAGAGAAATAGTCTATGGCTAAAAAACCTGCCAAAACTGGGTTGAACCGCTGTCCCAAATGCGGTTCAACCGACGTGGCACTTGATCTCAAAACTGGCAAACTCAAATGTAATTTTTGCCGAGCCATTTTTGATGCCGAAAATGCCAATGAAAAACAAGACATCGGCCAGCTGAAAGGGCGCAAAGTCGGTGGCGGCGCCAAGGATATTATTCCTAGCAAAAAAACCATTTTGACTTTCAAGTGCCCCGCTTGTGGAGCTGAAGTTGCAATCAATGCCGACGAAGCCACCAGCGCTAAATGCCACTGGTGTCGTCACATTTTCTCTCTCAACGAACAGATTGATAACGGTGCCGTTCCCGATATGGTCTTACCTTTCAAGCTCCCCAAAGATACCGCCGAAAAAAATATCCAAGAGTTTGTGGGCGCGCGCCAATTTTACGCCCACCCTGTGTTCAAAAAAGAATTTACCACCGAAAATGTCATGGGTATTTATCTCCCCTACATGGTGATTGATATCAACGCCCACGTTAAATTTCAAGGTACTGCCGAGCATCAAACTCGCACCTACACCGAGATTGAGGGTTCAGGCGAGCACCGTCGTACCGTGCGTTATTATGACGCTGACGCCTATCATGTCACTCGCGAAAGCGATATTATGATCGACGACCTCACCATCGAGGCTTCCAGCGACAAACTCAACCAAGATTCTCTTGTCAATACCACTAATGTTATCAATGCCATTATGCCGTTTGATACCGAAAATTGTGCTAAATGGGACGCTAATTATCTTCGTGGTTTTGCTAGCGAAAAACGTGACACTAATATTGCGACTTTTGATAGTGCTGTCACTTTGCAGGCTCAAGATATCGCGCGCTGTAAAATCAAAACTGACACCATGGAATTTTACGATCGTGGTGCCAACTGGGAAACCGAAACCATCGATATCAAAGGTAGCGAATGGAAAGCTACCTATCTCCCAATCTGGCTTTACAGCTATCTCCAAGATGATGGCAAGACCAAGCTGTTGCACTACGTCGCGGTTAATGCTCGCAATGGCAAAACTATGGGTAGCGTTCCAATTTACAAAGCCAAATTGTTCGCCGTCTCTGCCGTGATTGAGTTTTTTAGCTTAATTTTTGGTGGTTTTTGGATGTTTGATTGGTTTGTCGATGATGATGCACAGTGGTATGGCCTAGCCGCGATTGCCCCCGGCTTTCTCTATTATTGGTATGTCACCAATCGCTATCGCAACGCTTCCGCTCGACATTATCACGAAAAAGAAACTCGTTCCGAGCTTAAAAATCTCAAAAAATCTGATAAAAAGTTTGAAAGTCGCAAACGCTTACGTAATGCTTCTATCGAAGGGAAGAACAGCGACGACGTGCGCGGTTCAGTTGCTAAAATGAATAAAAGTGGATTTTTCAAAAAAATCTCCGAAGAAACACCTGAAAAGCTTAAGCCTTGAACACTAAAACACAGACCAGGACTTTTTCAACCTATAACCCAATTATAGCACACTTTACATTTTGTGTCAAGCACAAGCAGTAAAACCCTTTGCGGACATTAAAAAGTGTGCTATAATTTACCCACCGAGCGAATGTAGCTCAGTTGTTTAGAGCGCTTCCTTGCCAAGGAAGAGGTCGAGAGTTAGAGTCTCTTCATTCGCACCAATAATCCCGATTTGAACCCCCCTTCGAATCGGGATTTTTGTCGTCTCAGACTAGTCAAAAACCCCAAAACAGGGTATTATAGAAAGATAAGAGGAGCTATGAATAAACAAATCGCTACCAACAAACGCAACACCATTCTCATCATGATTGGTTTCGTGCTTTTTATTACTCTACTTGGCGCTCTTATTGCCTATCTCATGAATAGTTTTGGAGTTGCCATTGGGATTTTCATCGCCGCTGCCGCCTATGCCGCTTTCCAATATTTTTTTGCGAGCCAAATTGCTGTTGCCATGACTGGCGCGCAGAAAATTACCAAACAGGATCAGCCTCGCCTCTTTGCTGCGGCTGAAGAAGTTGCTACCACCGCGAATCTTCCCACACCCGAAATTTACCTTATTCATGACCCTGCCCCCAACGCTTTTGCTTCGGGGCGCGACCCAAAACATGCGCTTGTCGCCGTCACGACTGGTCTGCTTGACGTGATGGAAACCGCCGAACTTAAAGCTGTGATTGCTCACGAAATCTCGCATATCAAAAACTACGACATTCGTCTTTCTATGATTACTTTTGGTTTAGCTTGCATTGTCGGCTTTATTTCTGACCTTGGTTTTCGCATGTTGTTTTACGGTGATCGTCGGCGTAGTGGCGAACGTAGCCCCGTGGGCGTTGGTATTTTGTTTTTTGTCTCTTTGCTCGCTCCCTTTGTTGCTTCGTTGGCTCAGCTCGCTATCTCGCGCGAGCGTGAATATCTTGCTGACGCCTCTTCCGCCAAGCTCACCAAACGCCCCGACAGCATGATCGCCGCTCTGAAAAAACTTGATATTCATGCTCAGCCCATGAAGCGACAAAATCTCGCCGCTGAAGCTATGTTTATCGACAACCCCCTGCGTAGCAACAAATTAAACGACTTATTTAACACCCATCCCTCAATCGAACAACGTATCAAAAGGCTTGAACATGGCGACTAAATTTAAAGAATCATTTCGGGCTTCATTTAGCACCGCACGCGAAAAAATCTGGCAACAGAAACGTGACCGAGTGCGTCTGCACCGATCTTTCCGCCGTTCTTATCACGAAGATTATGCGCGCGATCTGGCTGTTCCCGGCTTGCTTTATCACGCTGCTAGCACCTTCAAAATTATTTTCAAAAATAAAAAACTTTTCTTTGGGCTTGTTTTGCTTGCGGTGTTTGCGAATATTGTTCTCGTTGGCATTATGAGTGAAGATTCCTATACTCAGTTTCAAGAGATTGCCGATCAGTCTATGGCCGATGATCAATCCGACTTAAAACTTGGTAATTTTTTCAAAGCTAGTGTTTTGCTCGCTACCACCATCACTACTGGCGGTCTCAACCAGGGCATGTCCGACGTGCAACAGGTTTTTGCCATTTTGATTTTTCTCATTCTTTGGCTGGTCACGATTTATTTACTGCGCCATATTTTAGCTGGTCACCAACTCAAATTGCGCGACGGTCTTTACAACGCTCTCACTCCACTGCTTTCCACTCTCGTCGTCTTGTCGGTCGCTTTCGTTCAAGCCATCCCTCTGATGATTGTTATCATCGTTTATTCCGCCGCTGTCTCTACTGGTTTTCTCGCCACTCCGTTTTACGCCTTTCTCTTTTTTGCCTTCGCCTTTTTCATGATTACGCTTTCGCTCTATCTATTATCCAGCACCATCATCGCCCTGGTTGCCACTACTATTTCTGGCATTTATCCGCTCCCTGCTTTTCGCACCGCTTCGGATCTACTTGCCAGTCGCCGTATTAGATTTATTATCCGTCTTCTATATCTGATTATTGTGGTAGTTTTCCTTTTTGTGATTGTGATGTTACCAGTAATTTTACTAGATCTTTGGCTTAAACAGTCGGTTTTGTGGCTTGAAGGTCTGCCGATTGTACCATTCTTCCTGCTTTTTATGTTTTGTTTTTCGGCAGTCTATTGCGCAACCTATATTTATCTTTATTATCGAAGGGTGCTAGTTTATGACAATAACCAAGAATGAAGCCCGCTTGCGCGTTCAAAAACTACGCGAACTAATTGATGATTATCGCTATCACTATCATGTGCTCGACGAATCCATCATGTCTGAGGCCGCTGCCGATTCACTCAAACACGAACTTTCAACTCTTGAAGCCAAGTTCCCTGACCTTATTACTCCCGACTCACCCACACAGCGTGTTGCCGGCAAGCCACTTGATAAATTTACTAAAGTCGCCCACAAAAAACGTATGATTAGTCTCGCCGATGTGTTTTCCGAACAGGAAATTGAAGATTGGCTGAATCGCAATCAAAAACTACTGAAAGACCACCAGATTTCTGAGCTTTTTGTCGATGTTAAAATGGACGGTTTGGCCTGTGCCTTGCATTATGAAAATGGCTTGCTGACCCGCGCCGTAACTCGAGGTGATGGCTTGGTCGGTGAAGACGTCACTATGAATGTACGCACCATCAATAATGTCCCGCTCAAAATTGCCGCTGATGGACACGTTGAAGTGCGTGGCGAAATCGTGATTTTCAAAAAAGATTTCGAGAAGCTCAACCAAGCTCAACAAAAAAATGGCGAAAAGCCATTTGCTAATCCCCGCAACCTTGCCTCTGGTTCTATTCGCCAACTCGATGCCAAAATTGCCGCCTCTCGCCCACTCAAATTTATTGCCTATGATTTAGTTTCGCCAGACACTCCGACTCACCAAAACGCATATCAGACCTTACGAAAATTAAAGTTTCAAACTTCAAGCCAAGATCGAGTTTTTACCGATTTCAAAACCATGCTTCAATTTATTCATCAAACCGAAACCGCGCGCCAAGATTTACCATTTAATACTGATGGCATGGTGATTAAAATCAATGACCGTAAAGTTTATGATGAGCTGGGCATTGTCGGCAAAACTCCTCGCGCCGCCGTGGCTTTCAAATTCCCCGCCGAAGAGGCTACCACCATTGTTCGCGACATTGTGATTTCTATTGGACGCACCGGTGCTGCTACACCCGTTGCGATTCTCGATCCAGTACAAGTTGATGGCTCCACTGTACGTAATGCCTCGCTCCATAATGCCGATGAGATTGCACGCCTTGATGTGCGCGTTGGCGACACTGTGATTATTTATAAGGCTGGCGATATTATTCCCCAAATCAAAACCGTTTTAACTACCTTGCGTCCCGCCTCTGCCGTGCCTTTTAATTATGAATCCGCTCTCAAAACTCAATATCCCGAACTCGAATTTGAACGCCCTGCTGGTGAAGTGGTTTATCGCGTCAAGGGCGAAGACTCTGACTTTATTTTGAAACGCAGTATCGAATATTATGCCTCAAAATCCGCTCTCGATATTGCCGGGCTGGGTGAGAAAAACGTCGCTGCATTGGTTGATGCTGGATTAGTCAAAAATATCCCAGACCTTTACCGACTCACTACCGATGATTTAATCAAACTCGACCGTTTTGCCGAACTTTCAGCCACAAATCTCGTCTCCGCGATTGCTGCTTCTAAAAATCCCCCACTTGGCAAATTTATCACCGCTCTTGGCATCCGCCACATTGGCGTGCAGAGCGCCAATACTTTGGCATGTACTTTCAAATCTATTGAGCGTCTATCCGAAGCCACTGAAGACGAACTACTGGCTGTTCCCGACATCGGGCACGTGGTTGCCGCTTCCATTTTGGCGTATTTTTCCGACACGGACAATTTAAAAATGCTTGCCGAACTGAAAGCGCTTGGTGTTAAACCTCAATTTATTGATCAGTCCGCACTACCGCTCTCGGGTCGTAGCTATATCATTTCTGGTACCCTTGAATCTATGGGCAGGGAAGCCGCTGAAGACAAATTACGCGCTCTGGGTGCCACGGTCACTTCTTCCGTCACCAAAAACACCACCGCTCTCATTCTCGGCGCTAATCCTGGTGCATCTAAAACCAGCAAAGCCGAGCGCCTCAACATTCCCACGCTTTCTGAAGCTGACTTTCTTAAACTAATTCAATAATTTTAGAACGGATTTACTAAGCCTAGTCGTGAATTGCTCTCGGCAATACGAATCAACTCATTGTATTTAGCAATTCTTTCTGAGCGTGACAGGGAACCAGTTTTAATTTGTCCTGCTCCCAGCCCCACGGCGATGTGTGCAATCGAAGTGTCTTCAGTCTCACCCGAACGATGCGAAATGATTGTGCCGTAACCTACCTGCTTTGCCAACAGAACCGCCTCAATCGTCTCTGTCAAAGTGCCAATTTGATTGGGCTTGATTAAGATCGCATTTCCCACTTTTTCTTCAATACCTTTTTTCAGTAACCTTGTGTTTGTCACAAACAAATCATCACCTACTAACTGCACTCGATTTCCTAATTTTTCCGTCAGCCTCTTCCAGCCACCCCAGTCATTTTCGTCTAATCCGTCTTCGATTGAAACCACCGGATAATTATCAATCATCCAAGTGTACCAATTGATCAAATCATCCGCCGATTTCCAATCCCCATTAGTCTTTAGTTCGTAATGATCTTTATTGAAAAATTCGGACGCAGCAATATCGAGCGCAATACCAAAATCCTCTCCCAGCTGATACCCCGCTTTTTCTACTGCCAACTTAATACATTCAAGCGGCTCGTTATTACCATCTCGGAATTTTGGGGCATAACCACCCTCGTCCCCAACCGTCGTCACATAATCGCGTTCTTTTAGTACGGTTTTCAAACTATGAAAAACTTCTGCTCCCATCCGCACCGCCTCCGCTATGCTTGCTGCCGACTTTGGTACGATCATATATTCCTGAAAATCCGTCGCCCAATCTGCATGTTCCCCACCGTTCAAAACGTTCATCATTGGCATCGGTAAAGATATTTTATCGCTTGTACCTGCTAGCTCAGCTATATACAAATAAAACGGCATTTTCTTAGCCTTCGCCACTGCCTTAGCCGTCGCGAGCGACACCGCTAAAGTTGCATTAGCACCTAGGCTCCGCTTGTTCTCCGTGCCGTCTAAATCTAGCAATATCTGATCAACATTTCTCTGTGCTGCTGAATTTCCCACCAGCACGTCTTTAATTTTACTATTTACATTCCAGACTGCTTTCAAGACGCCTTTTCCGCCATAATAATCCTTTTCGCCGTCGCGCATTTCCAAAGCTTCCCCCGCCCCAGTTGAAGCTCCAGATGGCACTGCGGCCCGTCCAACCTGTCCGGACTCCAAAATTACATCTGCTTCCACCGTTGGATTACCTCGACTATCTAAAATTTGCCGAGCTTTTATATTCGAAATTATAAAGTTATCCATAAGTATTATTATATCAAATTAAAAAGCTTATGCTATAATAATATAAATTAACAAAATAATTCGAGGATTTTTTATGGATTCAGACAACAGCCAATCACTAAATTCTAATAATACGCCAGAGCAGCCAGAACAGACTACTCCTGACGTTGAGATGTCCGAACCGATTGTTACACCCGAAGAGGCTGAGTCGGTGGCCGAAAATATTGAAGTAAGAATCAATAATTCTTCTAATACATCCACAGAAGCACCTGAAGAGACGCTGGCTTCTGGTTCTGAACCTGAACAGCTCGAGCCAGATGAGCCAATTCTAGACGCTTTGGACGAAATTGAAAATCAACCCGAAATCACCAATCTCCCACCCCTTTCCACTGAACCTCAGAAAAAATCCAAGAAAAAACTCATCATTGCCATCATTGTAGTTCTATTACTTGCTGGTTTAGTTGGCGTGCTCTATCTCCTATTTGGCCCCAAAGACCCTAATACTGTCGTTACTAACTCCATCAAAAAACTTTCCGAACAAACTCCCCTTGTTGCCGAAGGCAGTATTGTCTACGAAGGTGAAGGTGCTGCTGGTCCTTTTTCTTTCAAGCGCGTTGTCGCCAATATCACCAGCCAAGCCTCTATTCCTGGTTCTTCTAAAATTGATTTGAATATCACCACCGCCAACGATCAGGATTTCAGCGTCTCTCTTGAAGGGGTTATGGATGCTGAAGGCGTGATTTACCTCAAAACTAACGAGATTCGCAGTCTTATCTCTACCGTCGCTGACCAGCTTGATTTTGACTCCAAAAAACTTGAAGCCTACAAGCCATATTCCGAACTGATCGCTAGCTCTGCTGACCTAAATGAGCTTCTGCAAAATCTCCCCCAAGTTAGTTCTACTGTCGATCCTGATACTGCGTTTTACGGTAGTATTTTTTACGAACTCGACCAAATTTTTACCGATTTCGATAATAAATGGTGGAAAATTTCTTCTCCCGAAATAATGGACTTAATTGCCAAAGAATTCGATCAAGATCAAAAAACCATTGACCAAAACAAAAAATCTTACGCCTGCACCATTTCTGCTTTCAAAAAACTTACTACTTCTGGCCCCGAATTCTTTGAAAAATACAAAGAAAATCCGTTCTTCGCCGCTGCGGAATACACCGAATCCGATGTTAAACCTACTATGGGTGACAAGCTTTATCAGATTTCACTTTATCCAACCAGGGCAGATAAAGTTCTCAACTCTCTATCAGTTAATCAGGAGGCCGCTGCTTGTGTAGGAAATGATGAGTCTAGAGAATTTATAGAATACAACACCTCCACTATTGATGAGGATGAAGATGAAGCGGATTTAGAAAAAGTGCCATTTGCCATTTTTGAAATTAGTCCGATTCGTTCTGAACTTAAACGTGTTGTTATTTTAGAGGAAAATCAAGCGGGTCTTCCTGCTATTGACCTTAAGCTCGCTCCTGCCTCCGACATTAATATTCCTACCGAGACTGAATCCTTTATCGATTTTGCAAAAACCACTATTCTGCCTAAAGCTAGAGGCTATCTCAGACTTTTCGGCTTGTCGAAATAAGGCATCTCAATCAAAAAGACCGCCAGGGGAGCGGTCTTTTTTGACAAAAGTGATATAATATAGCGTAAATGAATAAAGTACTAAGAGATAAGCTCAAAACTCTTCCCGCCGCCCCTGGTGTTTATTTTCATAAAAACGCTGATTCTGAAATTATTTATATTGGCAAGGCTGCTGTTCTCAAAAATCGTATCCGTCAGTATTTCAATAATTCTCCCAAAGATCCCAAAACCACGGCACTGGTTGCCGAGATTCACGATGTCGATTGGACCGTAGTTGATACCGAAATGGATGCGCTATTTTTGGAGTCCGAAATGATCAAGCGCTACCAGCCCAAATGGAATATTTTGCTCCGCGACGACAAAAACGTCTCTTATGTTCGCATCGATATGAAGTCCGAAATTCCTTACCTCTCTTTTACGCGCACCCCACTCGATGATGGCGCCACTTATATTGGTCCTTTTTATGGCCAAACCACCATTGCCAAGTCCCTGCGGATTCTTCGCAAAATCTTCCCCTTTTATGATCGCCCTTATGATGGCAAGAAAACCCTAAACACCGATCTTGGCCTCACCCCGGGTATTGAAATTCAAAAAACCACCCCTTCAGAATACAAAAAAGACTTAAAAAAACTCATCAGCTATCTCGAGGGTAAGCGTGAAAAGCTACTGCGTGATCTCAAAAAACAGATGAAACAGCTTTCCGACGCTGGCGATTTTGAAGCCGCCGCTACTGTACGTAATCAGCTTTTTGGTCTCCAAGGCCTCAAAACTAAAATTGTTTTTTCTGACCGTGAATTTTTGGATCTTTCCACCGACCAGGCTTTACTTAGTCTGCAAAAACTACTTCAACTTCCCGCTCCCCCTCGCCGTATCGAGGGCTATGATATCTCTCATCAATCTGGCACTAATGCTGTGGCTTCCATGGTGGTTTTTATGAACGGCGTCTCTCAGCGTTCCGCTTATCGCAAATTTAAGATCAAACAATCCAAAAACAACGATTTTGCTAATCTCAAGGAAGTTTTAACGCGTCGCCTTAAGCATCAGGAATGGCCTCTGCCAGATCTGATTTTGATTGATGGCGGCGAACCTCAAATCGAAGCCGTCAAAGATATTTTACTTCCCACCAAGATTCCTTTTATTGGTCTCGCTGAAGCTCAGGAAACGATTGTTATCCCTGAAATCGAGCAGCAAGCCGTAAAAGGGTACCATCATCTAATTATATCACACAACTCACATATTGTCAAGCTTTTGCAACGTATCAGAGACGAATCGCACCGTTTTGCCGTCACTTATCATAATTTTTTAAAACGCAAAAATATGCTAAAATAGAGTCATGGTTAAGCGCCAAATTTTACTTTTTCTCTTACGCTGGATCGTCTCTAGCGTCGCCATGTGGCTTTGTATTCACTGGTTTGGCCAACTCAGCACCCACTATGATTTCAGCCTTTTTCTAGTCGCTGGTCTGGTTTTCTCTCTTGTTAACTCTGTCGTGAAGCCTATCGTTACCATGATTTCTCTCCCCCTTGTGATTCTCACTATGGGTGCCTTTACCCTCATTCTCAATATCGCCATGGTGGCTTTTGCTATCTGGTTACTTCCAGGGGTTTCGATGAATTTTTGGGGCGTTGTTCTATCTACCCTCGTCATCAGCATCATAAACGGGCTTGTCAATTTTCTCGTTCCAGCATATAATAAGAAATAATATGGATCTGGATTCAATTTTACGTGCTACAACTTTAATTTCCGCCGTTTTGGTGATTTTACTGATTTTACTGCAACGTCGTGGCGCTTCGCTTGGCGCTGGCCTCGGTGGTTCTGGCGAACTTTTCACCACGCGTCGTGGCCTTGATAAGTCAATGTTCAACACTACTGTTGTTTTCGCTCTCGTTTTCGTTCTCTCAATCCTAGGTTTAGTTATAATCCCTTCATAAAATGGTCAAAAAATTCAAAAAAAGTGGGCAAAAGATAACACGCAGGCTTTCGCGTTTTTCGCAGAAAGCCGCTCAAGACAGTAAAGAGCATGTCAAAACCAAGCTGATTGACCGTATTTCGCACGCCAAAACCGTGCGACTTTTAATTTTGGAGTGGATTCTTTTGGTTTCTGCTATTACTTTACTTGCTATCACACAGTTGCTTTGGTATAACGAATCTCACTCACTCAACACTTATCAGTCAGGCGGTACCTATGTTGAGGCCACTCTTGGAAAAATTAACTCTCTCAACCCGCTTTTTGCCACCACCAACAGCGAAAAAGCTCTTTCTCGGCTTCTCTTTGCCACGCTCACTAAAACTGACTACTCTGGACATACGGGTTTTGGTCTTGCCGAGTCTATCACTACCGACTCAGAGGGCAAAACCTGGACGATTAAACTGCGTGACCATCTCAAGTGGTCAGATGGCGAACCGCTCACTAATGCCGACGTGCTTTTCACCGTTAATTTGATTAAAAATCCCAACATCAAAACCAGCTATGCTGCCAATCTCGCTGGTGTTTCCGTTACTGAAGAATCTGGCAAAATCATTTTTCACCTTCCGTCCGCCTATGCCAATTTCCCATCCTCTCTTAATCTCCCTATTTTACCTGAGCATATTCTCAAGGATATTAACCCCAAGCAACTGCTCGAAAGTGATTTTAATTTTGATCCCATCTCCTCGGGCCCATTTAGCTTTAACGCCAACCAGTCTACTGCTATCGAAGATGAAACCATAGTTTATCTCTCCGCCAACCCCTATTATTACAAAGGCACCCCATTGATTAAAAATTTTGCTGTTCATGCTTTTGTCTCCCGAGAGAATATTATTTCCGCCATTAAAGCTGGCTCCGTTACCGCCACCGCTGAACCTTCCTCTACCGATCAGCTTGCCAGTAGCACCATCTACGAAAAACAAACCGCTATCAATTCTGGCGTCTTTATCTTTATGAATACCGCTAGCCCTGTTCTTAAAAATCGTACTCTCCGTCGTGCTATTCAGCAGGGAATTAATGTTTCCGACCTTCGTGTCTTGTTCAGTGATACTACTGCGCTTGATTATCCAATTCTCCCCAGTCAAATTGATCTCGACGACTATCCCGCTCTCCCCAAATTTGATTTTGAAGCGGCCAAAACTGCCACCGCTCAAGCCGAATTCGATCGCGAAGCCACTTTGTCTATTGCCACCGTCACCACCGATAATTTCCCTGCTTTAGCTGAACGTTTTGCCGAACAATTACGCGCGCTTGGGCTCAAGGCTGAGGTTAAAACTTACGAGCCAAGCCAAGAGTTTATTCGCGGTGTTGTTAGTACCCGTGCCTATGACTTTTTAATTTACGAAATTGAACTGGGGACTGACCCTGATCTATTGGCATATTACCACTCTTCTCAGGCTTCTACCGTTGGCCTTAACCTCTCCAACTACAAAAATTCTCTTATGGACGATCTTCTAGTTGCTGCTCGTAGCACTATGGATGTCACTCTTCGTAAGACCAAATATCAAGCCATTTTGCGTCAATGGGTAAATGACGCTCCTGCTATTGGGGTCGTCCAGCCTAATCTTACCTATTATTACAACAAAAATGTCCGTCCTTTCCTCGATGATAGCCGCCTTTCCACCCCTATTGACCGCTTTAATGATGTTGAATACTGGGGTGCCGAAAAAACTCAGAAAAACCGCACGCCATAAGCAAAAAACTATTGACAAAAATTGGCAAGTGTGCTATAATGAGAGTATGCCACTTTTTGGCTAGCTTTTTGCCCGCCAAAACGCACCTTTACAGGTGGCAAAATCGATTTTACTTACTTCTCAGGGTCCCCATACCCTGCTCGATATGCCTCCTTCATCTGTGTAGGTTCTTTCTGTCTCCTACACAAACCCAATCTCCGTTGTGCATCCTCCTGTCTGTGGATGTACAGCAAAGTAATGAATCTGTCAGAGCATTCACTGGCACGTTCATTCCATCCCTCGCCCCGTACCGCGTACGGGGCACTCTTTTTTACAAAAGCAGAATAAACCCTTTACATCTTGAATAAAATAGGCTAAAATAGTATATGTATAGCTTTGGGGCTGGTTTATTATTGGTGCTCCAAACATAATAATTAATAAAAGGAGAATGAATGGCAAATTTTGACCGTTCCAAGCCGCACATTAACGTCGGCACCATGGGTCACGTTGATCATGGTAAAACCACTTTAACCGCTGCTATTACAACTGTTCTAGCAAAGAAACTTCCATCCGAAGTTAATAAACAAATCGATTATGCACAAATCGACAACGCGCCTGAGGAAAAGGCTCGCGGTATTACCATCGCTACCTCTCACCAGGAGTACGAATCCGAAAAGCGCCACTACGCTCACGTCGATATGCCAGGTCACGCCGACTACATCAAAAACATGATTACCGGTGCTGCCCAGGTTGATGGTGCGATTCTTGTCGTTGCTGCCAACGATGGTCCGCTTCCACAAACTCGCGAGCACGTGCTTCTCGCTCACCAAGTGAACGTACCAAAAATTATCGTTTTCTTGAACAAAATGGATCTCGCTGATCCCGAACTCGTCGAACTCGTCGAGATGGATGTCCGCGAACTCCTTACCAAATACGGCTACGATGGAGACAATGCTCCAATCATCAAGGGTTCTGCCCTGAAAGCCATCGAAGGCGATGCCGCTAACGAAGACGCCATCATGGAAGTCGTTAAGGCTATGGACGAATACTTTGATGTTCCAGAGCACGATCTTGACAAGCCATTCTTGATGCCTGTTGAAGACGTTTTCTCAATCAAGGGTCGTGGTACTGTTGCTACTGGTCGTATCGAACAGGGTATCGTTAAAATCAACGACGAAGTTGAAATCGTTGGCTTGAAAGAAACCCAAAAGTCTGTTGTTACTGGTATCGAAGCTTTCCACAAAACTCTCGACCAAGGTCAAGCTGGCGATAATGCCGGACTCTTGCTCCGTGGTGTCGAGCGTGAAGACATCGAGCGTGGCCAAGTTATTGCCAAACCCGGCTCTGTTGCTCCTCATACCGAATTTGAGGCCGAGGTTTATATCTTGAAGAAAGAGGAAGGTGGTCGCCACACTCCATTTTCTAAGGGTTACAAACCTCAGTTCTACTTCCGCACCACTGATGTGACTGGCGAAGTTGAACTTCCTGCCGACAAAGAAATTGTCATGCCAGGTGATCAGGTGACTTTCAGCGTCAAACTGCTCGCCCCTGTTGCTATGAACAACAATGACCGCTTTGCTATCCGCGAAGGCGGCAAAACCGTCGGCTCCGGTGTGATCACTAAGATCGTTAAATAATACATCGTCAGGCAACAAAAGCAGCCTCTCTACTCAAGGGAGGCTGTTTTTTTGACTTTTTATATTAAGTGTGATATAATAGAAAGTATCTGTACAAAAATCTTACAATTTGTCACAGAGGGACCTTAATTTTTTGTTTCCTGAAGGGGGGATATACATGCGAAAAGGTCACGTTTGGACAGCAATCATCGCTGGCGGTCAAGGCACACGCCTTTTTCCGCTCAGCCACGAGAGTTGCCCAAAACAATTTTGCCAAATCAATAAAACCCAAACTTTTATTCAAGCGACCATTAAGCGCTTTGTTGATTTTGGCGTTAAACCCAAGCGCGTCGTTGTGCTGGTCACTAACGACAATCAGCTCGAGTTGGCGAAGGTTCAATGTCTGCCACTCGGGGTGATTTCGGAAAATATTCTGAAAATCAGCCCAGAATTTGGTTATGCTGGAGCGATGCTCGAAGCTGCCGAGTTTATTTCTAAGCTCGACGAAGAAGCCGTTGTCATTAACACTCCTGCCGACCAATTCATCGTTCCTGACGAGAGTTTTACAGAGAGCATTAACTACGCACTCGACTCTGCTCGTGATGGCGACCCAACCATCATTGGTGTCAAAATCAATGACCTGGTTACTTTTACTGGTTGCGGTCATGCACTTTATGACGCGCCAGAAGATGAAGAGGCAAAACCGACCTATGATGTTAAGGGATTTATTGAAAAACCCGACCAAGAGCAAGCTATCAAACTAATGCGTGAAGATTGCACCGTTTGTAATACTGGTATCAATGTTTGGGATGTTCAAACCATTCTTAGCATCAAGGTTAAGCGTAGATTTTTATCTACCGACGACTTGATGCACGCCATTCAGCGCATCGGTAGTCTCAAAGTCACCATCGGTACATTTCCGTGGTATGACTGCGGCACTCTGAAATCGCTTTATGACATCAGCTCCAAAACGCCTAATCATAAAAATGCCAATCTAGGCCAAGGCGTTATCGAGAGAACTGACTGTCGTCGCAGTTTATTCTATGCAATCGATGGTATCACTCTCCGCGCTACTAGTATCAAAGATTCCGCCGTGATTATTAATAATATTGACGACCGCATCTTTGTTGCCGTAGTGAAGCTAGATGACAGCCAGAAAGTTAAACAGCTTGCCGAAAATTACACCACGCATGAAACTATCCTCAAGGACGACTTCTCTATTAGTGCCAGAAATAACATTATTATGCACACTAACTATTCAAAAGAAATCCACGCTGGTTTTGTCGGTGTTGATGAGTGTATCGTTTATTCGCACAAAAATTCTGATGGCAGCATCGAAATTGCCGTCTCTCAGCAGTCTTAGGAAACAAAAGCTCCCGTTCGCGGGGGCTTTTTTCTTTTTTGTGCCGTCTTACCTCTTCCCAAAACCCTAAAACTATGCTAAAATACTTCCAATTGTCTAATATAAAAGGTAAAGATATGAGTTTTTCAATTTTGCAAAAAATCGGTGAAGACCAGAAAAAAACCGCTGTTGTCGACGTCCGTTCTGGTGATACCGTTAAAGTTACCCAAAAAATTAAAGAAGGCGGCAAATTCCGCTTGCAGGTTTTTGAAGGCGTTGTTATTCGCACTGATCGTAAAGATTCTCACACTGCTCGCATTGTCGTGCGCAAAATCGCCTCTGGCGTTGGTGTAGAAAAATCTTTTCTGATCCACAGCCCCCTGGTTGAAAAAATTGAAGTGGTTAAGCGTGCCAAAGTTCGTCGCAACAACCTCAGTTATCTTCGCAAACGCTCTGGTAAATCCGCTCGTCTGGCTGCTAAAAACTTCGATCGTACTGCCGTGAATGACGTTTCTGTTCCTGAAGCAGCAGTCGAAGAAGCTCCCGCTCCAGCTGTCGAAGAACCACAGCCCAAAGCTACAGAAGAATCTAAATAGTTTTTATATAAATTAAACGAGTCTTTAGGGTGTTTTTTTAGGGGGTCCGGAGCTACGGCGAGGATTAGCGCGCCAGCCCCGTGACGACGGGCCCTGGCGACGCGCCCCTGAAAAATACCCTAAGGCGAGTTATTATATGATAGTATCTAATTATGACAATCTTAGGAATTGACGAAGCCGGCCGCGGCCCTTGGGCGGGCCCGTTGGTGGTCGGTGCTGTGATTTTGCCTACCAACCAACCAAACTGGATCAACGATCTCACCGATTCCAAAAAACTTACCGCAAAAAACAGGGAACGCTTAAGTGAAATAATTTTACGCGAAGCTCCCGCTATTGGTCTAGGCTGGGTTGCTGCCGCCGAAATAGATCAAATTGGTTTAGCTGCTGCTCTCAAACTCGCCACTCGTCGCGCAGTCAAAAATGTGCAGAAAAAACAAGTGGCTTTTTCCGAAATTATTATCGACGGCACTACTAATTTTCTCGTCGATACTCCCCTTTCGCCCTATGTTACGGTGCTGAAAAAAGCTGATTCACTGATTAAAGAAGTCTCGGCTGCTTCTATTATCGCCAAAGTTGCTCGTGATGATTATATGAAAAAGCTCGCTCAAAAATATCCCAGTTACGGTTTTGAAAACCACGTCGGTTATGGCACCGCCGCTCATCGCACCGCCCTTGCCAATCTCGGCCCTTGCCCCGAGCACCGCTTTTCTTTCCGCCCAGTTGTAAAAAAGGTAACTTCAACTAGCAAGGGCAACAAAGCCGAAACGGTGGTCGCTGACTGGCTCGAAAAGAACGGTCATCAAATTATTGCTCGAAACCACAAAACCCGTTTTTACGAAATCGACATCATCAGCCAAAAAGACCAAAACCTTTATTTTACCGAAGTTAAATATCGTCAAAGCCAAGACCGTGGCACTTCGCTTGAACAAATCACCAACCAAAAACTCACGCAAATGCGTTTTGCCGTCGAGGCTTTTTTGAAATTTGCTGCTGCCCAATCAAGCACCAAATCACTCACCAAGCTTCAGCCCATTTTGGCTGCCGCCGCAGTCTCTGGCTCAGATTTTCATTTTGATAAATGGTTTCCCATTATCTAAACATTAAACCGAAACTCCACCACATCCCCCTCTTGCATCACATAATCTTTCCCCTCCGTGCGCATCAATCCCGCTTCACGCACTGCTTTTTCTGAACCCAGCCGCGTCAAGTCTTCAAACTTACAAACTTGTGCCGCAATAAATCCGCGCTGAAAATCCGTATGAATTACTCCAGCCGCTTCTGGCGCTGTCGCACCTTGGCGAATTGTCCATGCTCGCACTTCTTTTTTACCCGCCGTCAAAAATGATTGTAACCCCAAAGTGTGATACGCTGCCTTCACTAGCTCACCCAACGCATCTTCTTTTACGCCATAGCTTGCCAAAAACTCTCGTTTTTCCGCCTCCGCCATTCCTGCCATTTCTTCTTCCAATTTAGCATTTACAAACACCGCCTGCGCCGGTTTCACCAACTCTCGCATCTCCGTTTTTAATTTTTCATCCCCCAGCTGATTTTCCGATACATTAAACATACAAATCACCGGCTTTTCCGTCAGATAGGGAACCGTTTCGTCGCTCGCATCTTTCTTGCGTTTCGCTGCAATACGCTCCTTAGTTTCTAAATCCGCCAACTCTAATTCAGTTTGGATAATTTCAATATCATGTTTAGGATTTACTTTTTGAATTTTTTCATCTGCACCCTCACTCGCTTTCGTTTCTTCATAACTCACCACATCATCATCTTCAAACACTCGCACCACATGGCAAATTATCTGACACTCTCGAATATGCGCTAAAAACTTATTTCCCAACCCCTCTCCCTTGCTCGCGCCCGCCACCAGCCCTGCAATATCCACAAACTCCACCGCTGCCGGCACAACTTTTTCAGTCTCATACATTTTTGCCAGCACCGCCAACCGTTCGTCCGGCACCGCGACAATTCCCACATTCGGCTCAATCGTTGCGAACGGGTAATTTGCGCTTAAAGCTCCCGCATTCGTCAGCGCATTAAACAGCGTCGATTTCCCCACATTCGGCAACCCCACAATTCCAATTTTTAGATTCAAAGTTAATTCTCCTACACTCAATATCTTTCCTCAATTATATCACACGCCCTTGCCAAAATGGCTCGGGGGGGTATAATATAAGCATAAGATTAAAAGGAGTTTTTGTGGAAACAGAAAACAATATCAACTTTAATCCACAACCCACTGAAGAGGCGCCCAAGAAGCCCTCAAACAAATCAAGAATCGCAATTATCATCCTTGCGATCATTGCTCTTGCTGGCATAGGCTTTGGGTCTTTCGGTCTTATCCAAAACAATCAAAAGGCTCAAGAAATCAAAGTTTTACAAGAGGCTAAAATTAATGCGGATTCTGCAATAAAAACTGAAATTAGTACAGAGCCCGCAATAAAGACGAAAAACCCTGCAGACTATATTTATATCGGCGAATGGGGAATTAAGATTAAAAAGCCACAGGACTTAAAGGTCACAGGCTATACCTATGGAATTAGGTCAGACTCTGAGTCGTTATATATTTCTGGTTTCAAGACTGGCAAACAAGGCTTGCCAAACTTTGCCAATAATAAATACAATGATGGGCTTGGTGTAATTATTAAATATCATAAAGACAAAGAAATTCCCCCTCAATTATCACCCGAGCTTGTTTATTCGGATGGGGAATATAATTATTACGCATATTATCGGATGGCTTCTTACGAAGGATCTTATGACACAGACGAAGAAGATTGGGAGGCTGAGAGTAGGGATTTAATTTACAATATGATTTCTAACCCAGAAAACTACTCCAAAATCTAACCCACTCACCTTACGCTTGCTATTTTTTCCACTTCTCGATAACCTAAAATCATGAAACATAGACTTCGTCGGCTTATGGTTATTCTTGTTGCACTTGCCAGCACTGCTCTCTGGATTTTAATCAATCCCGACAGCTACAACCACGATTTTATCCCCGAAAATCCAGAAATTGACAGCGTGCATGAAAGTTCCGATCAAAATCCCGAAAATTATCCCCTTGCCACTACTGTCCTAAATCGGCTCGAAATTAAAGGTCGCGCCCCAAAAACTGGCTACAACAGGGAAGCTTTCTATCAAAATTGGCCCCTGATCGATGGCTGTTCCCTGCGTCAGCGCATCATTAAAAGGGAGCTAAATGGAAGCGCGCTTGAAAGTTCCGATAACAATTGCGACATTATCGCGGGCGAATACGACGAGCCTTACACTGGCAAGCATCTCGTCTTCACGACAAAAGACCAAATCAGCAAGCAAATTCAAATCGACCACGTGGTGGCGCTTTCTGATGCTTGGCAAAAAGGCGCACAATACAAAACCCCCGAAATTCGTTATCAAATTGCCACCGATCCGCTTAATCTAATCGCGGTCGATGCCAAAGCCAACCAACAAAAATCCGATGGCGATGCCGCGACTTGGCTGCCTAAAAATAAAAAATTCCGTTGCCAATATATCGCCCGCCAAATCGCCGTCAAATTCAAATATGGTCTTTGGGTTACCCAGGCCGAACATGACGCCATGACCAACATTCTCACCAAATGCCCCAATCAGCCAGCACCAGGCGTTAGTTTGTGATATCATAAACAGTATATGAAACGACTTTTACAATATTTCACCCCCGAAAATTATCAGCTTTTTTTGGATATCAACAAGCATCAAAAAATGCTACATGGTCGCGTGATTATCACCGGCAAAACCAAAGCTGCCACCACCAAGCTCCACGCCAAAAAGCTGATTATCGAAAAATTAATTGTTAATGGCCGCGCGCCAAAATATAATTACGACAATAAAATCCTCAGTTTTCGCACCAAAACCAATGCCGATATTACCATCGAAATTATCTATCGCACCGCGCTGAACGAAAATATGGAAGGCGCCTACCTTTCCACTTATCAACACGAAGGCAGGGAAGAGCGCATCGTCGCCACGCAATTTGAATCGCATTACGCTCGCCAGTGTTTCCCTTGTATTGATGAGCCTGCCGCCAAAGCCACTTTTGAGCTGGTGATTTCTGTGCCAGATTCTGACGACACCGTTCTTTCTAATATGCCCGTTCGTAAAACCAAGCGCTTTACCTCTGGAAATGTTGTCAATTTTACAACATTTTTCAAGAAAACCCCCAAGATGCCTACCTATCTTTTAGCCTTTGTTGTCGGAAGATTCCAGCGCGCTTCAATTAAAACTTTTCACGGCGTCAAAATCACCACCTACTGTCCGCTCAACCATAACAAAAAAGTTTTAAAATACGCCAATCAAGTCGCCGCCAACTCGCTCGATTATTTTGAAGATCTTTTCAAAACCCCCTACCCTCTGCCCAAGCTCGACCAAGTGGCTTTGCCAGATTTTGAAGCTGGTGCCATGGAAAATTGGGGCTTGGTCACCTATCGCGAATCTTGTCTTTTGGCTGATCGACACACCACGCTCGACGCCAAAAAATCCATCGCCATCATCATCGCGCACGAACTTTCGCACCAATGGTTTGGCAACCTTGTCACCATGCAATGGTGGGATGACCTTTGGCTCAACGAATCGTTTGCCAGCATTATGGAATATTACGCCATCGACATGCTTTTCCCACACTATCACATCTGGGAAGATTTTTACACTGGCGACTGTGTAGCAGCTTTAAGACGCGACGCTCTGGATGGTGTGCAGGCCGTAAAGCAAGACGTAAGCAGTCCAGATGAAATTTCCACTTTGTTTGATGGTGCTATCGTTTATGCTAAGGGCGCACGACTGATTTTAATGCTAATCAAAGCCATGGGCGAAAAAGCCTTCTTTGCCGGCGTCAAGGAATATTTCAAAAAATATCGTTACCAAAACACCGTGGGCGATAATCTTTGGGCTGCTCTGCAACCCCACGCTAAATTCAATGTTCAAGAATTCATGCAAGCCTGGATTTCTCAACCCGGCTATCCCGTCTTAAAAGACGGCATCGCTCAGCGCTTCTTGCTTAGCGGCAAAACCGATGATTCCAAGTGGCCGATTCCCGAAATCAAAGACGACCTTTCAGGGCATTACATTATCAATTATTCCGATGACGAATTTTCTGCCAAACTTGCCAAATTCAAAAAACTTTCCACCGAGCAGCGCCTCCGCCTTTTGATTGACCGCGCGTTGCTCGCCAAAACTCCGCTGGTTCCTTCCGCCTCACTTTTGCCCTTGCTCAACCAATTCCGCTACGAATCTAGTCCTGCGGTTTGGGAAATTATCGCCAGTATCATTGGCGACCTTAAAATCTTTTTCGAGCCAGAATCTTTCGCCGAGCAAAAATTCAAAAACTTTATTATTAAACTCATCACGTCCAAGCTGCATCACATCGGTATTAAACCTCGCTTCAAGGAAAATCCCGACCGCACCAAAATCCGCTCGATTTTGCTCAGTCTTGCGCTTTATGCCGAGGACGGTGGCACCATCAAAGCTCTCTCTGCGCTCTATCAAGACGACTACACCAAAATCAATCCCGAAATTCGCGCTTTTGTTTTGCGTGCTCGCTTGATGCTGGACGAAAAACTTTTTGGCCATTACCTATTGCATTACCAAAACCTTTCCGATCCCGAACTCAAGGCCGAACTATTGTTTGCCATTTCTCAGTCCAAAACTGCTACTAACTGTAAAAAACTCATTAAACTACTTGAAAATCCCGCCATCATCAGACCCCAAGATCACCTTTCGCTTTTCTTGTATCTCCGCCGTAATCCCAAAACTCAAACCGCGACTCTGGATTGGCTGACCAGTCATTGGGATTATCTCAACCAAATGACCGGCGAAAAATCCGCTGATGATTATCCCCGCCTCACCGCCACCACTATCCGCACCGAGCAGGAAGCTGGCACTTTCTTTGATTTCTTTGATCCGCTCGCCACGCAACCCTCACTCACGCGCACCATTGCCGTTGCTCATGCCGAAATCGACGCTCGCCTCCACCTCTTAAAAACCGACACTCCCGACGTCATCTCAAAACTTCGCGTGGATGCACTAGGCTAGAAGTCAGCGTGCCAATAGAGACCACCCGTTTCGCAATCAACCGATTTGCGCCGTCCAGGCTCAAACAAACAAAATACTCCTGTTTCTTGTCGCGAATATCCGCCAGCTGCTCAACGACTTTTTCTGGAGAATCAATCACTGGTCGCTCGCTCTCTAGCAAATACCGCTTTGCTAGCTCTAAGCTCGCCAAAATCACCGGAATTTTCGCCGCACCTAGCCCCCGCACTTTCAATAAATCTTCATAACTAACCTCCCCACCCTTTATCCGCAACACCCTTAACACCTCCCGCGCAATTTTTCCCACATCCGCCCCTGCCGTCCCCGACCCGATTACCGCCATTAATAGTTCTAGGTCACTCAATTTTCCCGCTCCATATTTTGCTAACTTTTCTCTCGGCCGCTCCTCTCGTGGCCTGTCTTTTATTTTTCTCGTCATACTTTCAAAGTACCCGCCCTATCCCACATTTTTCAACCATAACTGTTATCAAAAAATACTTAAAGATTTTCGAAAAAACCCTTGCAAAAAATCGACACATCGTGTATAATCATTTCAGTTGTGCAAGTCACTTTCTTTTGTGACCTCTGTAAAAGATCGGAATGCGAGGTAGATCTATTGAGGTCGCCTAAAAACATTCTTTTAACAATTTAGACAACGAAAGATTTTAATTGACGGCAAGCAGTCTAGTTTATCAAACTTCGATTGCTAGTTAAGTCAATGCATAAAAAGGTACATAAGCGTCTTAATAGTGGATGCCTTGACAATCAATACCGATGAAGGCCGCGGAACTCTGCGATAAGCCTCGGGGAGCTGAGAACAAGCTTCGATCCGGGGATTGCCGAATGGGGAAACCTAATATGGGTCATGCCATATTGCCGTTATCTGAACACATAGGATAACCGAGCGGGAACCAGCCGAACTGAATCATCTTAGTAGGTTGAGGAAAAGAGAATAACCAATAATTCCGAAAGTAGTGGCGAGCGAAATTGGAATAGCCCAAACCTTAAGATAACCTAACGGTTTAACGACCTGAGTTATTAAAGGGGTTGCGAAATAAGATAATTTTTATGCCGAGAAGCTTTACGGCTTTTCAGCATAAAAACCAACAGCGTTAACTGAGTGGATAAAGTAAAAAACCATAGATCGTAGCGGAAGCTCTTGGAATGGAGCGCCAAAGGAGGTGAAAGCCCTGTATGCGAAACGGTCTTAGGCTTTATATATCTTTTTTCAAGTAGGACGGGGCACGAGAAACCCTGTTTGAATCCGGCAGGACCACCTGCCAAGGCTAAATATGTTGATTGATCGATAGCGAACTAGTACAGTGATGGAAAGGTGAAAAGAACCCCGGGAGGGGAGTGAAATAGATCCTGAAACTTAAGACGTACAACGTGTCGGAGCGCGGTAGAACAGAGTTGATAACGTAGCTTAAGTGCAAAACCGTAGGTTTTGCCAACTTAAACTAAACTAGCGTGTCGGTTCTGTTCTGCCGTGTGACGGCGTGCTTTTTGTAGAACGATCCAGCGAGTTAATGTTGTCGGCAAGGCTAAGTCAGTTGATGGAGCCACAGTGAAAGCGAGCCCTAACAAGGCGACAAGTCGGCAGTATTAGACCCGAAACCGGGTGACCTAACCATGAGCAGGTTGAAACTGCGGTAACACGCAGCGGAGGACCGAACCGGGGTACGCAGTAAAGTGCTCGGATGACTTGTGGTTAGCGGTGAAATGCCAATCGAACTCGGAGATAGCTGGTTCTCCTCGAAATAGCTTTAGGGCTAGCCT
>CAYFRK010000010.1:8627-32060 GCA_964345645.1 uncultured Candidatus Saccharibacteria bacterium | reverse complement strand
ACCAGGCTATAGACACCAAAACCAATACCAGCTAGGCCAAGAATGATGGCGAGGGTGGCGATGATTGTGGTTTTGTTAAGTTTTTTACGGGGTTTAGGAGTGAGTGGTTGTTCTGGTTCAATAGGGGTATTAGTAATAGAGTCTTCAGGAGTAAAGTTCTGAATATTGTTTTGATTGTCTTCTTCCATGAAAAAGATCTCCTTTGATTGTGTTTATGGTTAGATTATAGCACGCGCCAATTAAATTAGCTATGGTATAATAAGCGGTGGAAAGGTGGCCGAGTGGTTGAAGGCGCTGGTCTTGAAAACCAGAGAGTGAAAGCTCCGCAGGTTCGAATCCTGTCCTTTCCGCCAAATTGATTTTGAGAAAATGAAAATTACAGTAACCGTCAAGTCGGGCACTAAAAATAGAGAAGAGGTGGTGAAAACTGCGGAGGGCCTGACCGTCTATACAAAGTCGCCAGCGATTGAAGGCAAAGCCAATCAGGCGGTGGTAAAGTTGCTTGCAGATTATTATGATGTTCCTAAAACCTCAATCAAACTACTGCGAGGGGCTAGTAGTAAAATTAAAATCTTTGAAATTCCCTAATTTACTTTGGCTTGACTAAGAGCGGGGCGATGATTTTTGACGTTTTTTGCCCCAATGGCGTTAATGGCGAGACGAATAATAATAGCTGTGGTTCTCCCCAACATATAGCCCTGGACGTTCGGAACTAAAATTGAGAATAAGACTATTGTCAAGACATCCACTATCGAAGAAGCTAGTAGTACGAAGGGCCTGTTCTGTACTAAAATAACTTTTTGTTTTGCCTGAACGGCGAGTGGTAAAAATTCGGAAACGATTAACCAAAATAATGCAACGGGGAGCAAAGATATTGGCATTTGTAAATTAAGAGCAACTAGGACGGAAATTGCGACGGCAAGAACCCCGCCGATAAATCCAATCAGCAAGGTTTCCCTTCTTTTGTGTTTGATATTTTGAACAAACCTTTGCTTGTCTTCACCCATGACCGTTGAGTTGACGGAGTGCAAAAGTTCCTCAGTTTTGATGAAAAAAGCAAACCAATAAATGTTGGAAAAGTCAGCACCGACAACATACGCGAAAACAATTTCCGGAACAACGTATGCGGCTAGGTCGCCCGAGTTGTTTTTGTATTTGTCAAAAAGACCTTTTGCTTCTCTTTTGAGGCTAAATTTACTATATGAATAAAACTCTTTGATGCTATGCCCCCACAATAATCTTTTGGCGATGAGCTCAAAAGTTAGAGCACCGATTAGAGTGTATAAGTAGTAACTATACGCCCCATTGTGGATAATGCCAAAGGCTCTAAAACCAATAACAATTGAGATAACTACGCCAAAGATCATAGATAGATTAGATAAAATGAAGCCGTGTTTTTTGTCGCGAACGGCTTTTTCTTCAACGAACTCGGAATATGGAGAGATAAGAAGCCAAAGTCCGCTCACGATAAATACGCCGTTTTTGAAAATAAAATAAAGCGCAAAAGTAGCAAATAAAATGATGAGGGAGAGGAGTCTCGTGCCTTCTAAATCGATTTTCTTTTTGTAAAAAATGGCGCCGGTGAAGACAATAACAAAGCTATAAAATATATGCCATTTTACATCGAATAGGATAATGTTTGAAAGTTCGGTTTTTTGATACGAATAGTTTTAGAGTTGCGAGAGCCGACAGACCCCAGGCGCCGCTTAAGAGACCGCCGACACACATCTTACTAATTCTTTTGATTTCACTAGCACGCATATCAACGGCGGAGGCGAGTGGCTTCACGAGCCTGCTCTTTTTTAAGTTTTTCTTTGAGATATTTTTTGTATCGGCGGACTTTGTAAAGCAGGTGGGAAATAAAAACAATTTCGATGGCAGAAAGAATCATGAGATAGGTGGCAAGATCGCCGATATTGAGATTTTTGAACATGGTTACGGTTTTATTGTAATCAAAAACAGGGTTTATTGCAAGAAGTGGAAAATTTTAGTATAATAAAACTCGCTTGGTACCGTAGCTCAGTTGGTTAGAGCGTGGGACTCATAAGCCCAAGGTCGCTGGTTCAATTCCAGCCGGTACTACCAATATTAATCAGCTCCAGAGATGCAGAACGGTTTTGGAACCAGCGATGCGTCCCAAGGGGCAAACGCTGGTTCAATTCCAGCCGGTACTACCAAAAAAATTAATTTATAAAACTATGCAAAAGAAAAAAGGTTTTACAGTTCCAGAAATCCTGCTAGTCTGCACGTTTGCGACTATTGCAGTGATTTTATTTTTTATACAAAAGGCTAATGTGGATGCGATGGATCGCGATGATAAACGCAAGGCTGCGATCAACGCAATGTATTATGCCCTTGAGGAAGGTTTTTACGAACAAAATAAATTTTATCCCGAGACGATTTCTGAAGATGTTTTGACGATGATGGACCCCGAATTATTTACCGACCCAACTGGCAACAATCTCGGCACCGAAGGCACGACATATTCATATACTCCAGCCAATTGCGAAAATGGCAAATGCAAGGAATATACCCTGCGGGCGAAACTTGAAAAAGAAGACGCTTACATCAAGAAAAATCGTAACTAATTTAACTTTTATTTTTTGCCGTTGCGTTTTTTGATGCTATGAACAAGGTGAGTAATGGCGTCGAGCTCGTCGCGCGGTGTATTGACGAAGGGGAAAGTATAGGTGGTTTCGTCGCCAACGGTTGACATGCGGATGGTGCCAAGTTGAAAAATATATTCAAAAATGCCGTTTTGCTTGAAGCTGACATCTTCGATAGAGCCGAGATCAATAACGTTGGTGGATTTAGAGAACAGCGAAGTCATGGACATTTGGATGGCGCGTTTGTTGGTGATAAAAAGTTTGTTGCCAAGAAAAGTAATGGTAGAGACAACGCCGACAAGAACAATGGCGAGGTAAAGCATAAAAACTAGAAGATAAAGATAGCTTTTGGTGGCGGAGTTGATTTTGAAAGTGGCACTTGAAAGTCCGCCGTGGGCGAAAAGAATTAAAATGGCGGTGAGAATGACAAAGCCGACAAGCACGCCTAGCCAAATCATGACGAGAAAGATTTTGGAGCGACGCAAAACCAGTTCAACATATTCGTCTTCTTCGAGAGTAATTTCGGGGAAATCTTTTTTGCTACGAGCGTGGCGTAAGTGAATAAGCTCTGGTTTCATATCTATCTCCTTATTATATCATACTTTCCTCTTTTTGTCTAGATGTTTTTTTGTTTTCAGAGTAATTCGACGGCCACGAGGGGTGCGTTCCAAGAGGCCAAGCTGCAGTAGATAGGGCTCATAAAAATCTTCAATAGTGGAAGCTTCGTCGCCAGTAAGGGCGGAAATGGTGGAAAGGCCAACTGGGCGATCACCATAGTTTTGATACATCAAAGCCAACATGTTGCGATCGGCAGGGTCAAGGCCGAGCTCGTCAATCTCCATCAGGTCAAGGGCTTTTTGAGCGATATTGGCGTCAATGATGCCGTCGCCATTCACGTCGGCATAATCGCGCACACGCTTGACGAGGCGGTTGGCGATGCGAGGAGTGAGACGCGAACGAGTAGCGAGAAGTTTAGTGGCTTCGGGAACGATTTGAGTACCTAGAATTTTGGTAGTGCGAGTAATAATTTGTTCAATTTCGGGCTCACTATAAT
The DNA here is from genome assembly GCA_964345645.1 of uncultured Candidatus Saccharibacteria bacterium. Lineage (GTDB taxonomy): Bacteria > Patescibacteriota > Saccharimonadia > Saccharimonadales > Saccharimonadaceae > Nanosyncoccus. The sequence goes on along the minus strand of CAYFRK010000010.1, from coordinate 28,400 downwards.
ATTCGAGACGGTGGATAATGCCAAAGCGATCACGTAGTGGGCCGGCGAGCGAACCAGTGCGAGTGGTAGCGCCAATGACGGTGAAATGCGGTAAATCAAGACGCACGGAACGCGCAGAAGGACCCTTGCCAATCACAATGTCCAGCTGATAATCTTCCATGGCGGAGTAAAGAATTTCTTCGACTGCGCGACGCAGGCGATGGATTTCGTCGATAAACAGCACGTCGCCATCTTGAAGGTTGGTGAGAATACTGGCAAGATCGCCAGCGCGTTCAATGGCAGGCCCAGAAGTAATGCGAAGATTAGCGCCCATTTCATGAGCGATGACGTTGGCCATGGTGGTTTTACCAAGACCTGGCGGGCCATACAACAAAACGTGGTCGATAACGGAACTTTCGCCGCGTTTTTTAGCGGCAGCAATAGCCAGTTGAAGATTATTTTTGAGACGAGTTTGGCCAATATATTCAGAAAAATTCAGCGGGCGCAGGGATTGTTCGATAACCTGCTCCTCGGAATCGTCGGGATGCGAAACGGTGTCAATAATTCTCTCTATTCCCATAGAGACATTATAGCATGTTATAAAAAGGACCTGTGTGTTATAATGGGGGGAAAAGGAGAAAACATGAAAGAATTAACTAAAAATAGTAAAACTTGGAAAAATTTAGAGACGGCATTTGCGGGTGAATCACAAGCCTGTGTGAAATATCAATATTTTGCTTCACAGGCAAAAAAAGATGGGTACGAGCAGATGGCGGAGATTTTTACAGAGACCAGCATCAACGAAAAAGAGCACGCAAAGATTTGGTATAAATTATTGCATGGCGGAAAAGTTGGGGCGACAGTAGATAATTTGCAAGACGCAGCAGATGGTGAAAATTACGAATGGGCGGATATGTATAAAAAGTTTGCGGAAGAAGCACGAGCGGAAGGCTATGATGAAATTGCGGAAAAATTTGAAGGCGTGGCGGAAGTGGAAAAAGTGCATGAGGAACGCTATTTGAAACTGAAAGATAATATCAAAAAAGGTATTGTGTTTGAGAACGAAAAAGTGACGGTTTGGAAGTGTCGTAATTGTGGCAACATTTTTGTGGGCGAAGAAGCGCCTGAAATCTGTCCGGTTTGCGATCACCCACAAGCTTATTATGAAATTCGCGCAGTGAATTATTAATTTGTTGCAAAGTTTGGTTAATCAGCCTCGTCTGGAATAATGGCGAGGTGATTTTCTGTGAGCTGAATTTGATCAACGGCGGAGGGGGAGTTCATCATGAGATCAACACCAGAGCCATTTTTGGGAAAGGCGATGACGTCGCGAATGTTGGTGGTGTTTTCGAGAACCATAAAAATACGGTCAATACCAAAGGCACAGCCAGCGTGAGGCGGAGCACCAAATTTGAAGGCGTTAAGCATGCCACCAAAACGCGATTCGACGTAAGCTTTGTCGTAGCCGAGAATACTGAAAGCTTTGTACATAATGTCAGGGTTGTAGTTGCGGACGGCGCCAGAACAAACTTCATAGCCGTTCATCACCATATCAAATTGATCGGCAACGATGTTGAGATAGTCGCGAGGATTTGCGGGTCCTGCCGGCGCAGTTATATTCTCTAAAGCAGAGAGACCGCCTTTAGGCATGCTGAAAGGGTTATGCCCAAAATCAAGTTTTTGGTTGGTTTCGTCCCACTCATAAAATGGAAAATCAATCACCCAGCAGAGGGCGACAAGATTGTCATCGCGTAAATTAAAATGGTCGGCAAAAGCAAGGCGAAGCTGGCCCAGAACTTGATTGACTTTTTCACGAGTGTCGGCACCAAAGAAAACAGCATCGCCATCTACTGCGCCAGTTTTTTCTTGAATGGCGGAAAGTTCGTCGGCAGATAAGAATTTAGAGATCGGACTTTTTGCTTCCCCGTTTTCATAAAGAATATAAGCTAAACCACCCGCGCCGTGTTTTTTAGCAAGCTCGGTGAATTGGTCAATTTGTGAGCGCGAAAGACTGGCACCACCTTTGACGCAGAGCGCTTTCACAACTGGAGTTTGGAAAACTTTGAATTCGGTATTCGCAAAAATTTCAGTCAGGTCAATCAGTTCCATACCAAAGCGCAGATCAGGTTTATCCGTGCCATATTTATCCATGGCGTCTTGATAAGTAATGCGCGGAATTTCTGCGCTGACTATTTTTTTGCCGGCAAAATCGGTGACTAGTTGCTTGATGAGTGGCTCCGTGGTCTGACGCACAGTTTCGCCATCATCAACAAAAGCCATTTCAAGGTCGAGCTGATAAAAATCACCGTAAAGACGATCGGCACGTGGGTCTTCATCACGAAAACAAGGCGCGATTTGGAAATAGCGGGAAACGCCACCCACCATCAGAAGCTGCTTGAATTGCTGAGGGGCTTGGGGAAGAGCATAAAATTGACCAGGGTGCAGGCGGCTGGGCACCAGAAAATCGCGGGCGCCTTCGGGCGAAGAATTGGCAAGAATGGGCGTGGTGATTTCGGTGAAATCGTGGTCATACATATAGTCACGAAGGACTTTGTAATAGGCAGAACGACGCTCAAGACGCTTTTGCATGGACGGGCGACGTAGATCGAGATAGCGAAATTTGAGTCGCAGTTCCTCGCTAGACTCGACACCATCATCGTGGGTATTGACGGGTAGTGGTTCGGAGCGATTCAAAATATCTAGCTTTTCAACAACGAGCTCAATGTTGCCGGTGGCAATATTGGGGTTTTTGAGCTCGGGGGAACGTTCGCGAATGGTGCCAGTGGCAGAAATCACGAATTCATCACGCAGAGTTTCGGCTTTTTTAAAAGCATCAGCAGAAGCCGGCGTAATTACCAACTGAATAATTCCCTTGTGGTCGCGTAAATCAATAAAAATCAAGCCGCCGTGATCGCGACGAGAATTCACCCAGCCAGCAACGGAAACGGTCTGAGCAATTTGGTTTTGTAATTCGTTTGATAAACTTCTTGCCATAACTTATTTATTATAACATAAAACAGGGGCTTATGGGTTTTTGAGTGCAAGGCGAATGCGTTCGGCGACGGGGAGTTTGGGATCGACTTTTTCAAGAGCTGAAGTAGCTTCTTTCAGCTGGAAGCCGAGCGCGATGAGAGCATCCAGAGCTTCGTCTTGAAGATCTTGGGGCTGTTCGAGTGAAGTAGCGCCGTAATGCGAAGGAAGACCAACTTTATCGCCGAGATCAACAATGACGCGTTCGGCGGTTTTTTTGCCGACACCAACAGCTTTAGCGATAAAGGACGCGTCGGCGTTAGCGATAGCATTGCGCACTTGTTCAGCAGTACCAAGCGACAAAATGGACATACCAGCTTTAGGCCCGACACCATTAACGGAAATCAACAGTTCAAAAAGTTTTTTGGCGGCAAGCGAAGAAAAACCAAAAAGCTCTTCGGAGTTTTCGCGGATAGCGTGATGGGTATAAAATTTGATTTGATCGCCGAGGTTGGCGCGTTCGAAGTCGGCAGGCGTAACGGTGAGTTCGTAGCCCACGCCCTGAACGTCGATAATCAAAGCGTTGGTAAATTTTTCGGCAACTGTGCCACTAATATGTGCAATCATGAACCTATTATACATCAGAAAAAATAATGCCGCGAGTGACGGCATTATTTTTGGTTGAGGTAGGCTATTTATCGAATCTGACTTTGTGATAATTTTTCACGGCAAAGTGAATAATACCAAAGGCAACAATACAAACAGCGGCGGCGGTAAGTGAAATGGTGGCGGCAAATTCTGGCTCGATGAGAAAACCACCGGTTTTGGGGACATCAATACCGTCAGCGCCAAATACGATAATGCCGGCTTCGCGAAGTTCGGTGATGACGGCGACAGAATCGTCATGATTAAGAGAATCTAAACTGCCTTGATAAAAAGTAAATAGATTATCTGAAAGTTCGTCGTCGGTCATTTTAGAAAAAGCCTCCGGGAGAACAATCTTTTTCAGTCCATCGTAATATTCAACGCCAAGCCTCTCGAGGTTTTCGCTTTTATAGGCGAGAATTTTTTCAAATTTTGTGCCAGCGAGATTGACGTTTTTAAGTTTAGAATTTTTAGTAAGATCTAGTTCGCCAGTGAGATTTTTATTATTCTGAAGAATGAGAGACTCAAGATCGGGGAAAATTGAAGGGTCAAATTCAGAAAACGCAGTATCAATAAACTCAATTGAAGTAAGTTTGGTATTATTTGATAAGTCAATCTCTGAAAGCGAGGTGCCTTCATCATCGATATCTGTGATGATGGCGAGCTCTTGCAGATCCTCATATTCTTTGAGAAAATCAGCGGGGTGTGCAGGAGTGGTGCCAAAAATAAAGATTTGTTTGAAATTGAAAAAATCATAAGACAGACCTGGGTCTTTGATATCTTCAAATGTGGTGGTGTCGGCGCTAAAGTAGGCAACTGCGGTGGCAAAATTGGAGCCAACGCCTGGTTCCTCAAGAGTGACGGATCGTAGGTTTGGCATATCGCCAGTTTGCAGATTATACATCATTAAGCCTATGGAGTCTGAGGACTTAAACCTTGTGCCAATGGGGACGACGCATACTAAGTCGTTTGGTATGCCGCCTTCATAACTTTCATAGTTTTCTATACAAGAAGTTAAATCGGTGTTGTCAAAATAATCTATTTCTTCAGCAAAAGTATTTTGGCTGAGAGCGAGTGGGGCGGCGAGAAATGCCAGACCTAGCAAAGATGTAAGTATTTTGTGATGTGTTTTCATATTGGTTTTTCCTTTTTTTGTTTCTAATGACCTGTTGTATTGCTATTGTGTCGCGCTTGCGCTAATTTGTCAAGAGGTTTTATAAAGATTTTTGTCTAAAAGAACGGCGGGCGATGATGAGGGCAAGAGCAGAAATGGAATAAGATTATGGCGTGCCCTCATGGTGATTTCCTCGTTTTATAACCTATTGAGGTTATTTTGTCACGCTTATGCTGGTTTGGTAAAGGTTTTTGTCATCAGAGAGTGGGTGATGGCGGCAGCGAGAGCATCGGCGGCATCGTCGGGCTTTGGTACCTTGTCGAGTTTGAGATGGAGTTTAACCATTTCTTGGACTTGTTTTTTGTCGGCATTACCATAGCCAGTGAGGGATTTTTTGATTTCGTTAGGCGTGTATTCGAAAATTGGCAGGTTGTATTGGCGCGCAACTAAAAGCACCACGCCACGAGCTTCGGCAACGGAGATGCCGGTGGTGATGTTTTTGGTGAAGAAAAGTTTTTCAACAGAGGCGACGTCGGGTTTGTTTTGTTTGATGATTTCATGAAGGGAGTTGTAGATATCGAGTAAGCGGTCGGGTAAGGGAGTGTGGGGCGGGGTGGTGATGACGCCGCAGTCGAGCAAAGTAGCGCTTGTCTGCAAATTTATCGACCTCGTTCGTTCGCGCCCGCCGTTGCGGGGCTCACTCACTGCGCTCGGGTCGTAACCCTCGCGGGACACGGTCTCTAAATTTGCAGACTGCGCGCACTTCAACCCTGGGCAGTCAATTACGCCGAAGCCACAGATGCCGGTGCCGGGGTCGATGCCGAGAATTTTCATTTGACGTATTTGATTAAAGTGTCGCGAAGGTTTTTGACAGGAATCACAAAGGGGTTTTTGATGGTCGCAGGGGCGATGGCGTGCTTGAAGCCAAGTTTTTTGGCCTCGGCAATGCGTTGATCGGGACGGAAAGCAGAACGAATTTCGCCACCCAAACCGACTTCACCAAACACTACATAATCTTCAGAGAGTTTGCGCCCAGCAACGGCGCTGGCAATCGCCAAGCAAACAGCAAGGTCGGCGGCAGAATCTTGAACTTTCAGCCCACCCACCACATTCACGAAAATATCTTTATCGCTGAGACTGAGTTTGGTGCGACGTTCAATAACAGCAATCAGCAAATTTAAACGATTAAGATCAAAACCAGAGGTAGTGCGCTTGGGATAGCCAAAATTAGTGGTTGTGGCAAGCGCCTGAATTTCCACGAGAATAGGGCGCGTGCCCTCGAGAGTGGCGAGAATAATGGAGCCGTCGGTGTTTTGGCGCTCGGCCAACAGGGTGGCAGAGGGATTTTGAACTTCTTTCAAGCCCTTTTCGGTCATTTCAAAAATAGCAACTTCATTGGTGCCACCAAAACGATTTTTGATGGCGCGCACGGTTTTGAAGCCACCGTAGCGATCGCCCTCAAAATTCAAAACCACATCGACAAGATGTTCCAAAACTTTGGGGCCAGCCAAAGTACCTTCTTTGGTAACATGACCGACGATAATCACGGCAGTATCGGTGGCTTTAGCGGCGCGAATAATGAGATTGCCGCAGTTGGTGACTTGAGAAACGGTACCAGGGGCGGAAGAAATTTCAGCCAGTGAAAGGGTTTGGATGGAATCGACTACCACCAGATCAAATTCACCCGATTCGATGGTTTTGGCGATGTCGTTACCAGAGGTGGAACTAGCAAAAGAAAGTTTTTCGGCGTTAGCGCCGAGACGTTCAGCTCGCAGCTTGACTTGACCAGCAGATTCTTCGCCAGAAATATACAGTGCGTTTTTGGTTTTGGCAATTTCGGCGCAAATTTGCATGAGCAAAGTAGATTTACCAATACCCGGCTGACCAGCTAAAAGCGCAACGGAGCCCAGCAAAATCCCACCACCCAGCACGGTGTTAAGATCTTTGAATTCGGTCTGCAAGCGCTCTTTGGCGTCGGAAGGAATAATTGAATTGATGCCAACATAATCCAATTTTTTGCCAGAAACTTGTCCGCGAGACAGCGCAGATTTTTGGTCGGCGGAAGATTCGACAACCTGCTCGACAAGCGTATTCCATTGGTCGCAATTACTACACTTGCCAGCCCATTTAGAAAAGGCGGCGCCACAATTCTGACAAACAAATTGAGTTTTGGGTTTAGCCATAGATCTAGTATAACACTACGGACGCAAAAGAGGTAAAGCGTGAGCAGTATTGACTTTTACGTCAAAGTGTGCTATAATGAAAGGTTAGGTCTATTTTATAATCTTATCAATGATGCCGTAGGCTTTAGCCTCTTCAACGGACATCCAATAATCACGATCCATATCTTTTTCGACTTGCTCCAGTTTTTTGCCAGTATTTTTGGCAAAAATCTCGGCAAGGCGTTTTTTCAAGAAAACCCCTTCTCTCAACATAATTTCCTGATCGGTAATCTTCCCTTCGGTACCAGAAGACGGCTGGTGAATCATAATGCGCGAATTGGGGAGCGCAAAACGTTTGCCTTTGGTGCCAGAAGAAAGGAGCATGGCGCCCATGGAAGCCTGCAGTCCAATCCCAATAGTTTCGACGTCGGGCTCGATGTAGTCCATGGTGTCGATAATGGCGAGACCATCATAAACCGAACCGCCTGGGGAGTTGATATAAAGTTTGATGGGTTTTTTATTGTCTTCGTGGGCAAGATAAAGTAACTGCGCAATCACAATATTGGCAGTGTGGGCATTAACTTCTTCACCAAGGAAAACGATACGTTCGGAGAGCAGACGAGAATAAATGTCATAGGCGCGCTCACCGCGGTTGGTTTCTTCGATAATGGTGGGAACGAGATAATTTTTCATAATTTCCTTTCTATTTAATTACTTCGCTTTGATAATTAGAGTTGATAGCGTTTTCGAGGTCGTTTCTGCGGAGAGCATGGGTGTTATGCTGGACTACTTTTTGATTATAGAGCGTGATGTCGGCATCGATGGACTGGTAGAGATTTTCGAGTGAATTTTGTTCGGAAACAAGGGCTTGGCGACGAGCAGAGAAAGCGGATCTACTGGGGAAACAGCCAACGGTGGCGGCGCACTGATTGAATTCAGAAACCGTGGCGGAAAAACTTTGCGAACGAGTCGAATATTCGGTTTTGGCGGTTTCGATTTTTTGATTTAAGGTCTGTAGCTCTTCAGAAAGCGTAGCGATTTCCTGCTCAAGCTGGTTGAACGGGGTGATATAAGAGCTATAAAAAGCGGCGATACTATCTTGGTCTTTGAAATAGTGGGCATAGTGGGTTTCGAGTTCAGCGGGCAAATCGGCAATTTGAGTGGCGGAACGGACATAGAGTTCTTCAAGCCAAGTCTCGGATTTGTAGGTTTTGAGATCTTTTTCAAGAGTGGCGCGATGCTGATCATAGACGGTGTTGAGATGAGGCTCGAGGCGCTGGCGATCAGCCACGGACAGGCGCGCCCAAACGGCGTGCAATAGTTCGTGGGCAGTGGTCGATTCGAGAATGCCGGGCAGTTCGTCGGTGGGAACGTGATAAATATAGATCTGACGATTGGTGTAGCAACCGAGAACGGAAACTTCCTGACGATGGCTACTACAATACTGATTGAAAAGGTCACGGTCAGGCTCGAGCAAGGGACGTGAGGCGCGAAAAACCAACTGACCAGCATCGGTGAGTTGGAGATTTTGCTCGATAGTAGCAACTTCGGCGGTGGGGCTAAAACGCCAAGCCCGAATTTGGTCGATAATGGCGTCGTATTTGAAAAGCAAGACAGCGCCGAGTGCGAGCATCAAAATCAGAGAAAAAGTCTTTTTATTCATGTTCGACCACCACTTTCGGACGTTTGCGAACGAGCTTGACGGTGGCGACAGAACCAGGGGTCAGCGTGCCGTCGATGATGGCTTCGGAAAGAATCGATTCGAGATTATCTTCGATGGCGCGACGTAGAGGTCGAGCGCCGTTTTTGGGGTCAAAACCGATATCAATCAGCCATTTTTGCAATTCTGGGGAGATTTTAAGCCCGAGGTTTTTAACAGCGAGACGTTTTTTGAGATCCTCGATGAGGTTGTTGAAGATTTTTTCAACATCAGCGCGCGCCAGGGAGCGGAAAACCAAAATCACATCAAGACGATTGATCAGTTCGGGGCGCATGGTTTTCTTGAGAGCTTTCATGGCGGAAGCTTTATACTCTTCGTATTCAGCTTCAAGCGCCTTTTTGTCTTTGGCGGTTTTGGCGGTAAAACCAAGTTCGGAATCGCGATGAATTTCGTTAGAACCAAGATTGGAAGTCAAAATAATAATCGTGTTGTTGAATTTGATTTTATTACCTTGACCGTCGGTTAAAACGCCATCTTCGAGAATCTGCAAAAGCATATTAAAGACATCAGGGTGAGCTTTTTCGATTTCGTCAAACAAGACCACGGAATAGGGACGGCGGCGGACGGCTTCGGTGAGTTTGCCACCATCATCGTAACCAACATAGCCAGCAGGAGCGCCAACCAAGCGGGAAACATTGTGTTTTTCGCCAAATTCGGACATGTCAATTTTGATCAGGGCATTATCACCCCCAAAAACTTCGCGCGCAATGACGCGAGCGAGCTCGGTTTTGCCCACACCGGTGGGACCCATAAAGAGAAAGCTGCCAATGGGGCGATGGGGATTGGCAATGCCGCTACGGCCACGGCGAATAGCCTTGGCGACCTTAGAAATAGCTTCATCTTGCCCAATAATCGATTTTTTGAGGTGGGCTTCAAGATTGGTGAGCAGCTTCATTTCAGAGCCATGCACTTTGGAAACCGGAATGCCAGTTTTGAGAGAAACCGCCTTGGCGAGATCGTCTTCGGTGAGGGTAGGCGTGGTGGCCTTATCCTTGTCGGCGCCTTTTTGTTCGAGCTTTTTGATCGATTCTTCGAGCTTGGAAAGTTGGGTTTTATAGAGAGCGGCCTTTTCATAATTCTCTTTTTCGGCGGACTGCTCGATTTTTTCAAGTAGTGAGGCTTGCTCAATTTTGAGCTTTTTGTAAGCGGAGCCGCCTTTTTTGTCGGCAGAGACTTTGGCGATGGCGGAAGCTTCATCGATAATATCAATCACTTTATCGGGCATAAAACGGTCGTTAATATAGCGGCTAGACATATTAATAGCAACTTCGAGCACTTCATCAGGGATAATTACGCCGTGATATTTTTCATAAAAACCTTTAATACCTTTCAAAATGCGGAGTGTGACGGTTTTGCTGGGCTCTTCAACGATCACAGTTTGGAAGCGGCGCGACAGAGCTTTGTCTTTTTCGATGCTTTTGCGATACTCGTCGAGAGTGGTGGCGCCAATCAGGTTGATTTTACCTCGGGTGAGAGCGGGCTTTAAGATGTTGGCGGCATCCATAGAGCCTTCAGAAGAGCCAGCGCCAGAGAGAATGTGCAGTTCGTCGATAAAGAGAATAATGGAATCGTCGGAAGAGGCATCATCGATGATGCCCTTGAGGCGTTCCTCAAATTCGCCACGGAATTTAGTGCCGGCGACCACGGAAGAGAGATCAACTTGAAAAATGCGCTTACCAATCAGAACGCCGGGGACTTCGTTTTTGGCAATGCGAGTAGCGAGGCCTTCGACAATCGCAGTTTTGCCCACGCCAGCTTCGCCGATTAAAACAGGGTTGGATTTGGTGCGGCGACAGAGAATGGTGATAGTGCGCTCAATTTCTTGGTCACGCCCGATCACAGCGTCAAGCTTACCTTGGCGGGCGAGCTCGGTGAGATCTTCGCCAAAACGGTTGAGCCATCTGAGTTGGGCGCGGTCACGGCTGTATTTTTGCTTTTCCTTGTTAGTTTTGGCAGTTTCAGCCTGTTTTTCGGCAAGTTCTTCGATGGAATTAGAGAGGTTGGCAAGATTAATTTTGAGATCAGTAAGAATAAGTCCCGCACGCGAATTGGGCTGATTAACCAGGGCGTAAAGAATATGCTCGGTGCCAATAATGTCGATTCCCTGTTCGCGAACAAAATTCATCGCCATGCGCAGAGAAAGAACGGTCGCCTCAGAAAGCGACATCATCGCCATCTGGGAGCCAGGGACATCAACGGCGGTTTTATTGAGCTTTTTCTCGACGGCGTCAAGGCTGGCACCTTCTTGAACGAGCAGGCGAGCGCCGGTGGAAGTATCTTGAGCCAGAATGCCAAGCAAAAGGTGTTCGGTGCCCATATAACCGTTATTATATCGCTTGCTGTAAAAATCAGCTTTCTGAAGGGCAAAACGCGCGTTTTCAGAGAGGCGATTCATGATGTCGCTGAATTCTTCTTGCATATAGTCAGATTGTAGCTGATTAGCACTCGCGTGTCAAGACTGCTAATCGCAGTCTTGTTATGTCCAACACTAGCTTTTTGGTGGAAATGTGGAAAAAATATTGACAAATCAAGGCTCTTGTGATATAATGTAAGGATGGGCGTACCTTAAAATATATAAAGGAGGTGGTTTCATGGTAAAGATCTATGAAACCTGTTCAAGAGGTATAAACGCAATCACTCATCCCGCACCACACCACGCGGACGACATATTTGCAACGGTGATATTAAGCTTTTTTGGGTCGGTAAAATTATGCCGAACCAGAGATAAAAATATCATCGAGGAAGCCAAGAAGACCGGCGCTACCATCTATGATGTGGGCGGCGAATTTAACCCCGAGAAAAAACTCTTCGATCACCATCAGAGAGGTTTCTCAGATACCCGCCCCGATGGGACAAAATACGCTTCTGCTGGCCTACTATGGCAAAGATATGGCGTAAGAATCGTCAAAAAACTGGGGAAACCCAGGAAAATTGACGATGAGATGGCTAGCGAAGTTGTCGCTCGCGTTGATGAAGTCCTGATCAAGGGTATCGACGCCCGAGACAATGGACAAGCGACAGACGACGACAATATTATGTCTGTATCATCGGCAATTGCGCTATTCAACCCCCTATGGGACGGAGAGGAAGACGCTAATGAGTGTTTTCTGAAAGCCTATAGGGTTGCGGAGCGTATCCTGACTCGGGCGATTGAGTCCGCAACCTCGTATGTCCATGGTCGCAAGATCGTCGACACCGAGGTTCATGCCGCAAAATCCTGTCGTTGTCCTATCGTTGTCTTCGACCGCTTTGTCGGTGGTTGGAGAGAGGCGATACTCGAAAATCCAGAAGGTGGTAGTTTGCTATTTGCAGTGTTCCCCACCCATAATGGAGATTGGGCAATCCAAGCAATTCCGCCGGATATCCACAGGATGACGGAGCAAAAAAAGCCGCTCCCTACGGAGTGGAGAGGATTGAAGGATGCCGAACTCGCTGAGGCTTCAGGGGTGCCTGGGGCGACGTTCTGTCATCTGGCGGGCTTTTTCGCAGTAGCGAATAGTAAAAAAGCGGCGATTGAACTGGCGAAGATCGCTGCAACCTCCTAACCCCCTAATTACGACCGGAGTAATCCGGTCGTTTTTCATGCTTGACAACAGGTTTTGGGGTGTGTTATTATGAATATGTATTCATAATACCATAAAAGAAAGGAATAAAAAATGCCAAATTTCGATGGAACTGGACCAAGGGGTGAGGGTCCAAAAACTGGTTTAGGTCAAGGCGATTGCCAAGATCAAGCAACCGATAAAAAAGACTCCGCGCCACAAAGGGGCGCAGGCCGATGGAATTGTCGGACTTGCCCGGGGTGCCCAAAAATTGGTCGCGGTAGAGGACAAGGTGGCGGGCGAGGTTTCGCCAATCGCCAAGAGCGTGATGATGCGTAACCGAGGGTATCGCCCCCGACGTCGGCGCAACCTGTGCGTTCAGCCCAGGGCTTCCCTGTTCAAGCCACAGAGTGTGCCGATGCGGGAGCTCAAGACGATTGAGCTGCTGGCGGAAGAATTAGAGGCGCTGAAGCTGTATCATATTGATCGACTGGAACAGATTGCTGCCGCCGAACAGATGGGGGTGTCGCAACCGACTTTCAGCCGAATTTTGGGTAGCGCTTACGAAAAGGTTAGCCGAGCGCTGGTTGAAGGGTGCGCGATTGAAATTCAGCGGTAAAAAATGCTCAAAAAAATAGACCATCCTCTGATGGTTTATTTTTGTGGTACACCCGGAGGGATTCGAACCCCCGACCCTCTGTTCCGAAGACAGATGCTCTAATCCGCTGAGCTACGGGTGCGTAGCTCTTATTTTAGCATATTTTGCGGGTTTTGACAGATTTTAACTGATAGCGTAGATAAAAATACCGACGAGAGCGAGGACGAAGACGACAGCAACACCGATTAAAATGAGCGTGAGTTTATTGTTGGCCTTGGGGGCTTGGGCGGGAAATTGTTGAGCGGCGGGTTGAGGCTCGACGGGCGTAGTGTCCGGGGTGTTGAAATTCACCATGGGTCCAGTCTGAGGAGCTGGTTCAGCGACGGGTTCTGGGGCAGGGGCAGGAGCTGGGGCTGGAGCTGGAGCTGGTTCTGGAGCGACCGGAGCAGCTTCGGGGGCGGCAGTTGGTTCCGCCGGAACATACTCAGGTGCGGGGGTGGGTTCAGGAGTTGGATTAACGGCAACGGGGGCAGGCTCGGCAACAGGCTCGACTGGTTCGACCGCGACGGGCGCTGGTTCGGCAAAAGGTTCTGCCGCTGGTTCTGCCACTGGTTCTGGCGCGGGGGCAGGCTGTTCCTGTGGAGCAGCAGTATTATCTGCCGGCGCAGCTGCTGGCGCGTCTAAATTGTTTGGTTGGTTATTATCGAGATTGTCGTTGTTGGTACCACCCTGATCCATAATAAAAATCCTTATTTAAATATTAACGGTTACGCTTAATTATAGCATAAGAATTATGGGAAATAAAGCCCTTTTCGTGTATAATAGGAAGCATGATTATGGTCATGGCTATTCAGTGGTGGTATACGCGGGGGTGGGGCGTTTTTATTACCAAGCTAGTTGATAAGTTGCGCGCGGCGGCAGATTTTTTTTCGATTAGCCTGCTAATTCGCACCTTGTTCGCGCCGTTCAAACAGATTGATGCGGGTAAAGGCGGGGAGGCGCTGGCGGATAAGTTTCAGGCGTTTATTGATCGTTTGATATCCAGAATTGTCGGGGCGATCATGCGGTTGGGACTGTTGATTTTTGGTTTGGTGGCGCTGATTGTCATTTCGGTAATTGGTTTTGCATTGGTGGCGCTGTGGCCACTGGTGCCGTTAGCGCCAATAGCGGGAATTATTTTAACTTACATGCAGGTGGGGCTATGAACGAAGCGGCGAGATATGATTATTATAGTTTGAGAGCGCGCAAAGCGAGGGTGGCGCGAGTTTTGACCAAAAAACCGATACGGGTTTTGATGGGGCTAGCGATTTTGAGTTTGGTGGCGAGTGGAATTTCGTTATTGGTGGTGAAAAATCCTTGGGGTTGGACTTGCATTGGTGTGAGTTTTTGGTTTCTGATGCTGTCGTTTTGGACGAAAAACGAGCTGGTGCGGATTCCGACCGGCAAAGGCGGCACGATTAACGATTTGCTGTCTGGTAATTCCCTGTCGCTACTAGGCAAACACCCCACGCCGTTTTCCATTGCACAAATGTTTGTAAAAACTCGCAGTGGCACTTTTATGATGGTGCGTTTTGGACTGCCGAGAGATTTTATCGAAAACTTGGCGCGGTCGCTGCAGGTGGATGTAAGTTGGATTTTTGCCAAAGCGTTGGAAATTCGCGAAAAAACTAATTCCGAGCAAATCAACGGTGGAATTTTGCTGGTGGCGCTGATTGAATGTGTGCCAGATTTCAAAAATATTTTGCGCCAAAGGAAAGTTGAACTCGAAGACCTTTATCATGGCATTATTTGGTACAACTATTGGTATGGTTTGGTGGCGGGGGCAAAGAAGCCGCGCCGTAGCGGAGGAATTGCGCGTGACTTTTCGTTTGGTTTTATTCCGACACTGCAAAGATTTGGCACCAATATCTCACGGCAACGCGAAGTGGCAACTAGAACGCAGATTTTGCAGGGGGCAAGGCAAGAGATTATCAATAAAATGGTGCAGACTCTGTCTGCGGGCGCGCGACAAAATGTGGCACTGATCGGAGCGTACGGCAGTGGGCGCACCACCATCGTGAATGCTTTTGCGGAAACTCTGCTGGATGCGGACAGCAATATTCCGTCCAATTTGAAGTTCCGCCAAGTGTTTGCGCTGGACGCGACGGCGCTGATTAGTGCGGCGAGCGAACGTGGCAATCTGGAAGGGCTGGTAATTCGACTTTTGAACGAAGCGTATGCGGCAAAAAATATCATTTTGTGTCTTGATAATGCGCATTTGTTTTTTGAGGAAGGCACGGGCTCGGTGGATATTTCAAATGTACTGCTGCCGATTTTGGAAGGCGGACAACTACGCATAATTTTGGAGATGGATCAGCAAAAGTTTTTGGAAATTTCGGCGAAAAATAGCGCGCTGGCAAACGCGCTGAATAAAGTAATGATTGAGCCGGCTAACGAAGAAGAGACTTTGAAAATTTTGCAAGACCAAGTGCCGGTGCTGGAGTATCAGCGTAATGTGACTTACACTTATTATGCCCTGTTGGAAGCTTACAAGTTAAGCGCGCGTTATATTCATGATGTGGAAATGCCGGGCAAGGCAAAGATTTTGCTGGAAGCGGCGGCGAATTATGCGCTGAACGGGATTGTGAATGAGACTTCGGTGCAGCGAGCGATTGAAAAAACGCAAGGTGTGAAAGTGCAGTTGGCGGACGAGGAAGCGGATCGCTCGAAGTTGCTTAACCTCGAAGAATTGATTCACCAAAAAATGGTGGATCAAGAAGAGGCGGTGAAGACCGTGAGCGACGCGTTGCGACGGGCGGCAGCGGGTGTGCGCAATTCGAAAAGACCGATTGGTGCGTTTCTGTTTTTGGGACCAACTGGCGTGGGTAAAACGGAGCTAGCTAAAGCGCTGAGCGAGATTTATTTTGAAGGCGAAAAAGAGATTGTGCGACTGGATTTGAACGAGTTTGTGTCGGTGGAAGATGTGAGACGATTAATTGCGGATGGTGCCAGTGATTCTTTGAGTTTGGCGGCGCAAGTGATGAAAAAACCGTTTTCGGTGGTGCTTTTGGATGAAATTGAAAAGGCACATCCGCAGGTTTTGACAACGCTTTTGCAGGTGCTGGACGAAGGAATTTTGCGTGATATTAAAAACCGCGAAGTGAGTTTTCGCGACACGATTATTATTGCGACCAGTAATGCGGGGTCGGAGCAGATTCGGCACGCCATTGCGCAAGGGCAAAATCTGCATGAGTTTAGAGAACAATTCATCAATAATTTGATTAGTAATGGCGAATTTAAGCCGGAGTTTATTAATCGTTTTGATGAGATTTGTCTTTTCAAGCCACTTTCGAAAGAAGATTTGATCAAGGTGATAGATTTGATTTTGAAGTCGGTGAATAAGGAGTTGGCGGATCGCAAAATTACGGTGGCGCTGGAAGAAGAAGCGAAAGTATTGTTGGTGGAGCGAGGTTATGACCCGAGATTGGGTGCGCGACCACTCCGCAGGATCGTGCAAAAGACGGTGGAAAATTTGGTGGCAAGAGCGGTGCTGAGTGGCGAGATTGCATCAGGCGCAGACGTGGTGGTGACGAAGGCGGAGATTGAGCAGCAGTTGGGGTAGATGGAATAACTTTGCGTTTAAAGTCGGTGAAAAGCTTGACTTTTCACGCATAGTTTGATATAATAGAAGTATGATAAATCAAACAACAAAAGACAAAATCAATGCCCTAGCCTTGGAATATCGCAGGCTAGCAGAAACCAATAAAGAAGCCGTGCGAGAACTTGCCGTGGCAGAATTGCCAGAAATGGTCTACAACTCAAATGCTATTGAAAACTCCACTTTAACGTTGGAAGATACGGAAGATATTTTGATGCGAGATAAGATTCGTTCTGACTGTGAAATTCGTGAGATTTATGAAGCAAAAAATCTTGCTAAGGCAACAGGGTATGTCTGGGAAAATCCCAACGAAAAATTGTCGGTGGATCTGATTTTGAAATTGCATAAAATTTTACTGACAGATATCAGTGGTTTTGCGGGGCGATTTCGAGCTGACGGAGAGTGGGTGCGTATTGGCACACACATAGGGGCAAATCCGGCGTTTGTAAACAGCTTGATGTACGAATTGGTAGAAAAATATAACCAATTAGATGAGGATTATTTTTTGGATAAAATTGCTTATTTTCATGCAGAATTTGAAAATATTCATCCGTTTAGCGATGGTAATGGGAGAATTGGGCGTTTGCTGACTAATCTTCAACTGCAAACATTGGGGCTTCCGCCGATTGTTGTTGCTAATAAATCCAAAACTACGGAATATTATCCGGCTCTTGCTACTTATAGTAAAACGGGCGACCACAGTAAGCTAACTGAGTTATTTGCTGGACTATTGGTTGAGGCGCTATATCGCCGAATTACAAAACTGACAGCGAAAAAAATCGTTTTTTTGGCAGACTGGGCGAAAAAGAATGGGTTAAATTTGCAAAATGTAACAAACAAAGCTATGCGCGGGACAATTCCGGCATTTAGGCAGGGGGATCGCTGGATGATTGATGCAAAATATGAGATGCCAGGGGAATAAAATGGCATAAAAAATGGTGATCCGGGTGGGACTCGAACCCACGACACCAAGCTTAAGAGGCTCGTGCTCTAACCTGCTGAGCTACCGGACCAGATAGTTTTATCCTCGAATATTATACCATAAAATGATATAATTGGGGTATGAAAATTAGTGAGAATGTATTGATTGCGGAATTGACGACGATGCGGTTGGGCGGGCAGGCGCAATTTGTGGCGGAAATTGAAAATGTTGAGGATGTGAAGGCGGGGTATCTTTTTGCGCGTGAGCAGGGTTTGCCGACGTATATTTTGGGCGATGGGGCGAATGTGATCGGGCGCGACGAGGGTTTTGCTGGTGTGATTTTGCTGAACAAAATTATGGGGGTGGAGATTTTGGAAGAAACGGCAGAGGAATTGGTGTTGGAAGCGATGGGGGGCGAAGAGTGGGACGAGGTGGTGCGGCTGGTTTGCAACAAAGGTTTTTCGGGGATTGAAGCAATGAGTGCGATTCCGGGAACGGCCGGTGCGGCGCCAGTGCAAAATATCGGAGCGTACGGCCAGGAGATCGCGCAGGTTTTGGAAAGTGTCGAGGCGTTTGATTCCCTAACGAACGAGTTTGTGACGATCAAAAAATCGGCAATGAATTTGGGTTATCGCCGTTCGATTTTTAATTTTGGTGAGCAGGCGGGGCGATATTTTATCGTGAGCATCAAAATGAGACTGAAAAAGACGGAGCTTAAGCCGCCGTTTTATACTTCCCTACAAAAATACATTGAAGAGCATGGCGAGACAGATTTTTCGCCGGCGAATATTCGTCGTATGGTGCGAGAGATTCGAGCGATGAAGTTGCCGGATCCAGCCGAGGAAGCTAGCGCGGGAAGTTTTTTCAAAAACGTGTATCTGAGCGATGCGGAGGCGGACGAGGCGGAGCAAAAAGGGATTCAGGTGTGGCGGAATAATGGAGAAAATAAGGTAAATGCAGGTTGGCTGATTGAGCAGGCGGGGCTGAATGGGCAAAGATTTAATGGGTTTTTGGTGAGTGACAAAGCAGCGCTGATTTTGATTAACGAAAGTGCAAAAAGCTACGCGGATTTGGCGGCAGCGAGAGCAAAAATCGTGCAGGTGGTGCAAGAAAAATTTGGTTTTGTGTTAGAGCAAGAGCCGGTGGAGCTGAAATGAAACTGCTAAACGGTAGTGAGCTCGCGGGGTTTGTGAAGGAGCGCCAGGCGGGGGCGGTGCGAAGCTGGCAGGGGAAAAATCTGCCGAAATTGGTGATTATTCGCGATAGCGATAATCCGGTGATTGCTAAATATGTGGGGCTGAAGCGAGCTTATGGGGCGGATATTGGCGTGGAGGTGGTGGAAATTTTGGCGCAGGGCGAGGAGAGTTTGCGAGAAGCGATTTTGCGAGCGAACGAGGATGCCACGGTGAGCGGGATGATTGTGCAGCTGCCGATGGAGACGGTGGAAAAAGCGAATTGGGCGGGAGTTTTGGATTTGATAGCGCCGGAAAAAGATGTGGATGGGTTGGGCGAGCAGGCGAAGTTTGATTCGGCGACGGCGACGGCGATTAATTGGCTACTGGCGGGCTATGATATTGATCTTGCGACTAAGAAAATTGCGGTGGTGGGACGGGGAAAATTGGTGGGAGCGCCGCTGGAAAAAATTTGGACGGCGTCGGGGCTGGATGTGCAGGTGTTTCATCGCGGAGACGATTTGTTGGCGCTGCGTAATTTTGATGTGATTGTGACGGCAACGGGAGCGCCAGGGCTGATTAAGAACGAGATGGTGCGAGGTGGGGCAGTGGTGGTGGATGCAGGAACGGCGAGCGAGGGCGGGGTGCTGGTGGGCGATGCGGATGAGGCGGTGCGAGAGCGAAAAGATATCTTGGCAATAACACCGAAAGTGGGTGGAGTGGGGCCACTGACGGTGGCGGTGCTGTTTGAAAATCTACTGACCGCAGCCAAAAACCAGTAAAGCTTGACTTTTGAGTGAAAGTGTGCTATAATGAAAGTATCGGGTCCTTTTTGTGGCCTACTTTTTGTGGCCTAGAACTTTAAAAAGGAGGCCTTACTATGAAAAGGCTATGGTCAATTATACTGGTGGTTATACTGGTTACTTCCCTGGCGAGTTGCGGAAAAAAGCTTCCCCAAACAAGCCTATATGAAAATGAAACCGAAGAATTTGAAACTTTTGAAAACGAGTCTTTTGCTGAAGAAGAAATTGAAGAAACTGTAACACCGATGGCAAATATCAAGTGGCAAAGCCAATCAATGGTATGGACGAACAAGAATGGTTACACTTTTCGTGCGACCATCAAAGTGACACCGTGGATGTTTTGGACTGACCCGCGTATCGAAAGTATTTGGAATCAGATCAGTAATGAGCCGGAAAGGTTACCAAGAACTTTTAGTGATTGGGGACTGACAAATTATGGTAGTACCAAAATAACTACATCTAGCAGAGATATAGATTTTGCGTTTCAGCCACCAAGCGGAGTCACGGAT
>CAYFRK010000010.1:4223-8527 GCA_964345645.1 uncultured Candidatus Saccharibacteria bacterium | reverse complement strand
TTATCCCCAGGAGGAAAAGAAGAACCTTGCATGTGGATGGCAATGCCCTGCAAAACTCCGTTCATAACGAAGTTTTTCTATGCTAACGAAACAAAAACTCAAGATAGTTTTTTAATTGCAGATATGGGCATCAGGACAAACCATTGGGGACCAGCACCGTTTGTAATGGCTTGTGCAGAAAATTTTTCGCCAAAATTTCCAGATGGTGAGTGCTACGAGTGGATAGAAAAATATTTGGCCTGTAATGCTTTGGGAGGTGGAGATGGAAGGTTGATTTCTATACCGCTTGAAAAAGATATAGTAAGGTAAAGAGCGCCCAAGGGCGCTCTTTTTCATGGATCAAGAAAGCTTATAGCTTATAAGTCTGTCCGTCCTCCATTGTATCAGAAGAATAAGTGGCGCGAATATGATCATCTGCGCCCCCTGATTGGCCTTGTTCGACAAATGCTTTCATAGTTTGAAGTTTCTCATCATCTATACTACCCCTAAGTTCATTACTGCTCATAACGGTATTATAGTAACCTTTAATACGCTCTTTGTCTTCTTCTCTAAGATTACTGCCTATGATGCGCTTAATAGCTCCATTCTTTTGACCGAAAAATTCTGTGGCGGAAGCGGCATGATAAGAAATGGCATTGTGAACGTTTTTCTCATTGCCTGCCCATGTATCGAACGACATTCTTCGCCCTTTGCTATCTGGCTGAATTTGATTCTTGTTGTACGCAGAAGCGTACTCGAAAGCAACCGCATCAGAGGCACGATAATTTTTGCTGTTATCGCCGGTGGCAATTTGCTTCATAATACCAGCTTCTGTTTCTGCACTCATATTATTAAATTCACCTTTAGTAACTTTATCGTGATGATGATCCATAAGGGCTTTGGCGGTATCGCCACGACGACCAGCTACTTCTACAATGGCGCGAGCCCTGGTGCTATTACCAGACTGAACGGCCTCATCGTATAGCCCAAATAGTGCGTCTTGATCTTCACCATTTTGGGTTTGGCTATTAATATTGATCATTTCGTCATCAAGCGCGGCTTTTTCAGCTCGTTTTTCTCTGGCGATTTGACCAGCTTCAATAAAGCCCTCTTTCAGCACTTGATCTTCGGTGCTTTTAGCATCTAGATCTTTTAGATACTGCATTCTGGAGTCTTTCATACCCGCCTTACCGCCACTAATAAATCTACGAAGTCTGCCAACGTTTTTAATTTCCTTGCCATCTTTATCTACCCCAGCTCTAAATTGCGTAGCTTGACGACGACTGAGCTCTTGAGCGCGCTTGTAGCCAGCAGAACGCTCAATGCCTGAGGCGGCCTTGCCGCCAAGTTGCTTGCCAAGACCAGAAAATTTGGCACCAACGGTACCCAATGCGGCAACAGAAGACTTGACTACACTGGGGACGAAGAACACTGGAGCAACGCGGATAATCAGACCAGATATTGCAGTAAATAGAGTTGCAAGGTCTATATCTTCTTGGCGCACTCCTTCTATCCCTTGAAGAATAATTGATGAAGCCAAAGTACCGCCGCCCATCAGAAGGCTAGTAATAGGATAAAGGATCAGCATAGTTTTAAAAATCTTAAACCATTTATCAAAAAGTTTTTTTGTATTAGGTAGTATATAGCAAGCGAAGGCAAGTGGAGAAATTACAACGAGCACTAAGACGAGGGCTTGTCTAACTGAAAGCAAAAACAGAAGAAACAAGATAGAAATGACAAAAGAGAGGAGGCCCAAAAGAACTGGCCCAAATGCCACCCAACCAACATTAGCAAGACTTGAAGCGAAGACTGCACCTGCTATTGCAGCTCCTGGGATGCCGACTGCACCAGCAATTAACGCTATGAGGGCTTTGGTACCGCCAGCGAGACCTCCATATGTACCACCGATGCTGGTAGCGATGTTGTCTAGTAGGGTTTTGAGGCTAGAGCCGACAATATTGGAAATGTCGACGGCAAATTGGCAGATGAAATAAGAGGTGTTAATGAGAATGGCAGAGATAATGAGCTTGGGGAGTACTTTTTTGATACCATAATTGTCGAGGCCGATACCAGTGAGTTGAGAAAAGATAACGACGACTAACAAAATAACAAACAGGGCGTTGGCAATACGTACGAAAATAGCCCAGGCTTCCGCTGTTTTGTTACCTTCTTGAAAAAGCTGAGGACTGATGTTGAGAAAACTCTGAGCAACTGTTTCGTAAATTCCGCTACCAAACGAGTTGAGAGCTTCGGCGGTAGAGCAAGAATTCCAGCCGTTGCCGCCGAGGGAGTTGTAGCAGGTGTTAGGAGAACTTTGGTTACCTTGAGGGTCGTCAGGGTTGATTATTCCGGGAGCTGGCGCATCTGGATTTGCTGGATCGACTGTTGTGACTGCTTTTTTATACGCTTCAAAGGCAGCCCCCTCGTTTAATTTTTCTTCAAGTTGTCCGCAGGTTTGTTTCTTAATTGTGCCTTCGTCATTATCAGCATCAAATATTGAAACCTTTGTGTCCTTGTTAGTGTTCTGTTTTGCCGTAAAACCATAGTCTTTAAACTTTCCTCCGTCCAACATTTTAATCTGAAAAGGACGGTTGGGTCGATCTTTATCTCCTTTTGTGCCGCCAGCACAATCGGCGGTAAAGGCATCAAAATAAATATAGTAAAGTTCAAGATCCGTATATTTGAATATACTAGAGGCTGGGATATTTTTCGCGAAGGTTTTATCTTCAACTAGTTTCAAAAAATAGTCCAGCCTATCATCGGACGGTTCAAGATTGTTGTTTTCATCTTCACCATTATAGATATCATCACAATAAGAGTCTTTCGTGTCTGGGGCATAAATGCCGGGCTCTTCCCCGTTGCAGATAAGATCTGCCTGAGTAAAACCAAGTTCACTCCTGCTCAAAAAATCATCTGAGGCAAGTTCGCCTTTTCCTATAACTGATTTACTCTTACCCGATGAACATTGAAAAGAATGATGATAGTCAGGCCTGGTGTCACCTAATAATTCTTGCGTTAGCCAGGGGCTATTTATTTCGATGCCGTTGTGGAAGAATCCAGTTTTAAAAAAACCCGCTTTTCCACTTTTAAGGTCATCTATTTTCGTATCAGTTAAAGTATTGTCTAGCTCTTCATCGATGCACCGATAAAGAGCTTGGGCTATGAGTTTTTGTCGAGCGGTGGTCCGGTTCCCCTGATTTGTTTCGACACCCATGGCAGTTTTTTCAAGATGAAAAACATTAGCAATAACAATAAAAAAAACTAAAATTATACCTGTGGCTAGACTAAGAGAAGCTTGGATTCTTTTATTCTTTAGTTTCATTTTCCGATTCCTCGTCTAAATTTTGATATTTATCCTGATTTTCTTCAATAATTTTTTGAAACTTACTAAGCACACCAGTTTTGTCTTTTACTACGACTGGGGCAAGAGTTTTAGAAAGAGCGTCTGCGATATTTTTTAAATCGCCGAGCGTTTGAGTGTCGACTGATTGCGGAATCTGTACCACTTCTCCGTCAAAAGTAATTTGGATATCTTTATTGCAAGATAATTGATAATATTGTTTGGCAACAGTGGAAATTTTAGTATCTGAATTATTGATAAGTTTTTTAGCTTCTGAGCCATTATTGCATCCTGTAGACTTCCAACCCTCTGTGTTTTGAATTGGGGCGATAAACGCATCGCTGAATTGAGATATCAATTTTGAATTATCGGCGATTGTTGTAAACTCCGACTTGACGGTATCGGTAATTTCACTAATATCTGTTCTATATTTTTTGTTACTACCCTCGACAGATAGTTGCGAGAGTTTTTCTAAGGCAACAATAACGCCCTCCGCATCACCGTATAGCCCAACATAAATATCAGGACTTAGAAATAAAATATTTTCAGGATGTTTTTCAAGAGAAGTACCAGCTGGACTAAGCCCGATTAGTCTATCATACGTATCTAAAACACTTTCGTACATACCGTGAACAGACGCAACCGTTGCGTAAAACTCTGTTTCAGTTTCTTCGTTAACGGAAGATTTCTTGGAAACGGCGGAGATGATGAGCAAGATGCAGATCACCACGGCGAGCACGATGCCGACGATAATCAGGGGTTTTTTGTATTTTTGGAGGGCGGGATTTTTTGCAGGCTGAGAAGGCTGAAGAATAATATCGTCGTTTTTGGGGGTAAAAACGGGATCTGGGGTGGGTGTGGGTGCGCCAGCAGGCGGAGTTTCGGCAGGCGGAACAGGAGCCGGATCACCAGAAAAAATCGGGCCAGACGGACTAGAAGAATTAGCTGACGGATTCATACTTTATATTATAGCATAAGCTTTTTT
>CAYFRK010000010.1:0-4123 GCA_964345645.1 uncultured Candidatus Saccharibacteria bacterium | reverse complement strand
TAGCTTTTTTGACAACAAAAATCCCCGCTTGAAACGGGGATTCTTGCTTTGCCAACCCTTTTCCGTGGAGCAGACAAATTAAACTAACTTTTTGCGACTAGCAATGAAGTAGCCAAGGGCGGTAACCAGCGAACCAGCACCAATGATACCAGAAACTACAGATGTAGGACCAGTTTTTGGCAACTGAGAAACGTTGGTTGTAGGACAGTTGATGTTGACATAGACACCGGCAGAGTTCTGCGCAGTTTTGTCGGCAACGCCAACCTGAACCCAGTTAACGAGTTTGTTGCGTCCACAAGCTAGATTTTTGTTCAAAACTCTAGCGCTGAAACGGACATAACCGTCGCCATTTACGCTGTAACCACCAATATTGACACCAGTAGTGGTGATAGTATCGTCACGAGCAATGCCCGCTGGGTTAGTGGCGTTATAGAGCTTGGTACTGCCAGCAATATATTCCATATTGTAAGGCAAAACTTCTTTCACCATGACATTTTGGGTGGCAGCAGCCGTGGTGTTTTTGTAGTGGATTTGATATTCTACAATATCACCGACGTTAGCATCGATCGAATCGTGCCAAGTTTTCTCACCTTGGAGACGCACTTGCTTTTCAACCAAAAAGTCTGGTTTATTAACGGTGGCTTTAACTTTGATGGTGACATAAGAGGCATATTCGAAACAGCCTGGAATGTTACCGTCGAGAGCATCATAACCAATTTGCACAGCGCTTTTGCCGTTTTGGCTGGTAATGATCCTATCGCTCAGTTTAATACCGCCATTTTTGCCGATGCCGTTGTTCTCTAAGAGAGCAGAGCCTTCGACATAATCAAGATAAAAATCGTTGGTGTTTTTGAACACTACATTATCCCAGTAGCTAGATGGGGTGCCGTTGTTGGTATCAATGAAGCCATTGACTTCGATGGATTTGCCAACGGTGGAAGGCACGTTGAAGCTGACCGCAACACCAGTAGCGGTGGCTTCCCTACCCTTTGGGTTGTTGTTATGAACGTAAAGACGCACAAGGTAAGTTTTGCCGTCTTCAACGGTGATTTCGTTGCCGTTCCAACTGTTGAAGATGCCAGCATTGACGCCGGTATCTTCACGGGCACCGACGAAGTTCTTTTCATCGCCGATGGTACCGTTAGAGATGGAGTTAAAGACGATATTGTCGCCAAGGACTCCGTTATTGATTTGGTCGATTGTATAACTGGCGCGACCACCGCCATTATCGCCCCAGGCATGAACTGCCACGGGCAAAAGATTAGCCCCGACGATGGTTGCAGCAGCAAACACGCCAAGGACGCTTTTCATAGCTTTTTTCATAAAAACTCCTTTAAAATTAGTTAAAAATAGCTTAATTTGATATGATTTTTACCTTTTTGCTAGCCGTTTTGTTAATTTTCGTCGAGTCAAGCCGAATCATCTCAGGACAAACAGGGGGAGTGCCCCGGCGGCAGAAGCCGCCAAGGCGGGGTGGTTATTAGTCGGGCATCGCGAACTCCCCATTGCTGTTGCCAGCATTATTGCCGGGAACATCGTGGGAGTCCGTGTGCGGTGGAATGTACTGGGTGGTGGGTGGAGTGGCGTTGTCTAAATTAACGCCTGGCTCCACTTGCGGGCTCGTCGTGGTGGGACGGGTGGTCGGAACGACCCTTTGAGTGGTCGTTTCCGGTGGCCTTGCGGCGGTGGGCTGGTAAGTGCCAGCGCCGTCGCTTGGCTTGTTTCTGCCGCCACCAATGTTGGCGTTACCTTGGAAGACTGGGTCTTTCAAGGGCTCCTTTCTGGGAGCACGCGTGGTGGTCGGTTGGGTCGTCCTTGGACGAGTAGTTATCGTCGGAAGGTCCGGCAAGGTCAGCGTCGGAAGCGTGATACTCGGACGGGGACGTGTGGTAGTCGGACGAGGTTTGGTTGTTGTGGTCGGTTTGACCGTAGTTGGCGGACGCGTTGTGGTGCGATACCTGCGCGTCGTCTTAGGCGGCGCCGTAGTCGATACTTTCTTAACTGGCGCTTTGGGCGTGGTTAAGAGTTCGAAACGCTTATCAAGCAAGTTGAAAGCAATTTCGAACGAAATTGTACCGTTTTTACGGACATATCTTAGAACGAAAGCTTCCTTACGCTCCTGATAGTCCGCTTCCACGGTGCGCCTAGCGTAGTCTTTTGTCGCGTCATTTAACGCGAAATTAACTTCGCTGAGGCGTTTGGTAGTACCTTGCGGTACCAGCCTATCGAGGATGACGCAGAGGCCACAAGCGTAGCTTCTGTATTCCTCGGTGACATAATATATCACCTTGCCGTTGGCATCTTTTTTGGCTTCAAGCCAAATTTCGATGCCGCGGGCGCCAACCTTTTTAGCGCTTTGTGCGGCGTCAAGTCTCTGGATAAATTCCTTCATCCAGGGATTGACTTCGCCAAGACCTTTGCCTCCTTGGAGGACAATTTTTACGAGACCCCTGGCAACCATGTCGCCATAAACGGGGTTTCTCAAAATTTCCTCACGGAGTTCGGCCAGTCTTCCAGCGTCTGTGTCGCTCTCAAATGGGAATGTCACGGCGTCGGAAAAACCAGTGGCCTTAACGCGCTGGGCATCCCTTTTAGAAAGGGAGCTCCAGAGAAGTTCTCTGGAAATGTCGTCGTAGTTATGGCAGGCGCCAAGATCTACGACAAGTCGCTCGGCAACTTCCGTGTCGATATTAGTAGTTTCGACAACAGAAGTCATCTCTTCGGTTTTCTTTGCTTCTGCTTTTTTATGCACTATCACTCCCGTGATAGCGGCTATCATTATTACCACAGAGGCGATAATGACAGCAAGTTGTTTTTTCGTCATCTAAAACACCTCCTTCAGGCAGATGATGACAATGATAACCATAGCAACCACGACAAGAGTCGTAATTATGTTGCTGGTGGTCAAGGTGTTTTTAAGCTTATGTTTTCTATCATCAGAGATAGCTTTAACTAAACTGATGAGAAAAGTGAGCGCGATGGCCAGAATTGGAACCAGGATGATCCCAAGTTTTGACCCCGTACTCACGGGTTTATTGGCAGTGTTCAGTCGATCGATGCGCTGAGCGGCGCAAAGAGCGAAAGATGCTGCCAGAGAAAGCATGGTGGTAATGCCCAAGTTGGCGGTAAGCTTATCTTTAATAAAAAAGATAAGATACGCCAACAATGCTACCATCAGAAGTCCGGTGAGAACTGGGAAACCCAGACTAACTAGGACTACATTGGTGGTAACAAAGGCTACCACCACAACCACCCACCACTTTTTTTCAAGTGGTTCTCCCTCACGCTGGGTGAAGGGATTGGGGGCTGCGCTAATTAGAGACGCGAAATACACTCCGCATGCCGCGGAGACGATAATGGTGACTACTAACATGTAGCCACCCCCTTTCTTTAATTTTTTTTGACTAATAACCCTCCAGATACGTGTTTGTATCTGGGATGATTCGGCTTTTTAATGACCTTTTGTATAGTTTTTTAACACACCTATACAGACTCTCTACATTGTATCATACTTTGCTTAAAATGTCAATATGTTAGAGTATTTTTTGCCAAGATTTTAACAGGGGTAAAACAAAAAATGTGGAAAAATATAAGCTTTTTGGGGCGTTTTTTAATGTTCTTATGCTTGATTTTTGATAAAAAAATGCCCCGATATGAATCGGGGCGGGTGCTTCCCTCGGGGGAGTAAGCCTAGTCGCTGTCGTCCAGATAAACTGGAGTGCCAGCGTCGGAGGCCAGAACTTGCAGGGCAACCTTACGAAAGCCGTTATCTCGCCGCTCTTTGGCGGTGGGAAACAGTTCTTTAATCAGCCTAGAGTCATAAACTGTTC
Source organism: uncultured Candidatus Saccharibacteria bacterium (assembly GCA_964345645.1). Classification (GTDB taxonomy): domain Bacteria; phylum Patescibacteriota; class Saccharimonadia; order Saccharimonadales; family Saccharimonadaceae; genus Nanosyncoccus. The sequence continues at coordinate 293 of CAYFRK010000010.1, read as the reverse complement.
CACCGCTGGCAAGATAGCCAGTAGCAACTGCACCGTCCTCGGTGGGAAGGGTTGGCTGCATGCCAGGGATAATGTTAGGCGAGGAGGGGGCTTCCTCCTCTTGGGGCACTATATCCTCAATTTCAGGGGGCTTTGGTGCCCCACACTGGGGACAATGAGGGGTAGTGATCCCCTTCTGCTTACAGTTCGGGCAAGCCCACTCGTTGGTGGCTTGGATGCCCCGACCTGTTATTAGTGATAAAAAACATCGACCGGTCAATGGAATCCCTCCTTCCAAAATTATTTCGACTGTC
>CAYFRK010000009.1:0-33816 GCA_964345645.1 uncultured Candidatus Saccharibacteria bacterium | reverse complement strand
GTGATCCCCTTCTGCTTACAGTTCGGGCAAGCCCACTCATTGGTGGCTTGGACTCCCCTACCTGTAATTAATGACAAAAAACATCGACCGGTCATGGAATACCTCCTTCCAAAATTATTTCGACTGTCGATTTTTTAATTATAGCACACTTGGGGAGAAAAGTCAATAGATAGGCAGTTTTTGGGTGGGGCGAGAGAATATGGTATAATGGCGACATGGTGGGATTAGCTCAGATGGTTAGAGCGTCTGATTGTGGTCCAGAAGGTCGCTGGTTCGATTCCAGTATCCCACCCCAGTTGTGCGAGTGTAGTACAACGGTTAGTATGCAGGTTTTCCAAACCTGAGACGAGGTTTCGACTACCTCCACTCGCACCAGAAAGAGGAAACGAGAGCTTGCTTTCGTTTTTTCTTTTTGGCGGGGTCGGGGAGAATAAAAAAAAGAGCCCATGAGGGCTCTTTTTGGTGATACTCTGTTATTTTTTGCGATTTTTGGGGGAAAGTTCCATATAAATGCCGTGAGCAATCATAGCAATAGCAGTGAGAGCAGCGATAATCACAGGGATATCAAAGCTGGCATGTGCAGGGAAGAAAGAGTTGATCGCCATGAGAAGAATCGTGAGAGCGAGAGTAAAAAGACAGAGACCATTGAAACGCGACATGCGCTGGATGGCATCTTTTTTGAAGAGAGTTTTTTCGCGTTTGGTGTTGGGGAAGTCTCTTTTGCCAAGAACGGCCTTGACACCCACCACGCCGATGATCAGCGAGAAGATTATAGTTGTTATTCCACCGATTGTAAATAATATTTTTTCCATAAGCACATTATAACACACAATAAAAAATTGCCCCGATTTTAGCGGGGCAATTTTTGGTAAGCGTAATTAGTCTTCCCAGTCGTAAGATTCGAGTTGGCTACTCCAGCTATCGAGATCTTTGTTGTAATCTTTAAGAGTGTCACTGTAATCGTAGATAGCCTTAGTGGCAGCACCAGCGATAGCAGCGAGAACAATAGCAATAATAATAGAGATAACGGCACTAACAGCACCGGTGACAACACCAGCGATTGCCATGCCTTTACCATCAGCTTCGCCTTTTTTAACTTTGACAAGAGCGACGCTACCAAAAACAATGGCGAAAATGTCAAGGATCAGCGCGAACCATAGGAACCATAGAGTCCAGCAAAATATCAGACCACAGATACCGCACACCATACCGGCAATTGCTAGTCCTTTTGATTTATTAGATTTAGTATCTTGAGCCATTTTGTAACTCCTTTTTTAATTATTATTAATTTCAGTTTAGCATAAACAAAGAGCGTAAATCAATGGCAGTTTTAGTGGGGGAGGAAAAGGTAGGCGGCGGCACCGGCAATGGCGCCCAAAATAATGGTGATAATGATGGCGATGGCAAGCCCGAGATTGGATTTTTTACGAGCATTATCAACAATTTCAACGGGTTGGGAAGGGGTTTTAGCGGGGGTTTCGGGGCGTGAATAGACGTTTTTATTGGGGCGATCGGTGGCTTTGGGAACAAAAGGTGAAAGGGGGCGTTTTTCAACATTAACAGAGTTCAGAAAGGGCAATTTGCCACCCAAAGTATAAGCATTGGCGTCAGGGGCGGCAGGAGTTTTGATAATGGTGGTTTGTTCGATGGTTTCCACCTGAGTGACGATGGTGGGAGGGGTGGCAGGCTTGGGTGGGGGTGCAACAGAGGTGGGAGCTGGTTGGGGAGCAGGACGAGCTTGGCGTTTTTTAGGAACGCGAACAAAGTCCATATAGCGCCCTTTTGGGGCGGGGGCTGGGGGTTGAGGAGAATCGGGTGTTGTCATAGTTTAACCTGCTTAGCTATTTCAATTATATCAATAAATTGTGAGGCAATCAAGCTGGCACCACCAATTAAGAGACCGTTACAATCTTCGAGGGAGAGGTAGGCGACGACATTATCGGAATCGACACTACCACCGTAAAGAATAGGGATCTCTTCGGCGATTTTGTCGCTGTAGGTCTTTTTTAGCAGTTTGCGAATCAGGGCGAGCGAGGTGGCAACATCTTCGGGATCGGCCAATTTGGCAGATTTGGTGCTGGAAATCGCCCAGACCGGCTCGTAAGCGATAATCACCTTGTCGAGATCTTCAGTGGAAACTTCGGAAAGACCGCCGAGAAGTTCGTCCCTGATTACATCGGTGGTTTCGTCATTTTTGCGCTCTTCAGCGGTTTCGCCAATACAAAGAATCGGGGTGATGCCGTTACGAATAGCAGCAGCGACCTTTTCCCGAATGGCTTTATCGGTTTCGCCAAAAATATAGCGACGTTCAGAGTGGCCAATAATGATAAAATCAACAAGACTTTTTACCTGATTAATAGAGGTTTCACCGGTGTAAGCGCCAAAATCACGAAAATAGGCGTTTTGAGCGGCGAGTTTGATTTTGCGACGGTCGATTTGCAGAGACAAAGGTTGCAAAGCGACAGTTGAGGGCGCCACGACGACCTCCATGCCGCGATAGTCGCGCACGCGTTGTAAAAGTTTATGAAGAAAGAGCGATGCTTCACCAACAGTGAAGTTCATCTTCCAGTTGCCCACGATATAAGTTTTCATAAGCATATTGTAGCATGTTATAATGAAAGCGTTAAGTGGAGGTTTTTATGAAAAAGGTGCTGGCTTTTGATATTGACCAGACGTTAAATGTGGCAAAAACGCCGATTACTGATGAAATTGCGGAGCTGCTGGTTGAATGTTTGAATTATTTTGAAGTTTGTCCGATTTCGGGGCAAAAATTTGACCAATTTTTGGTGCAAATTGTGGATCGGTTGCCGAATCCCACCCCTGAGCAGTTGTCGCGCCTGCATCTATTTGTGGCGCAAGGGACGCAATATTATCGTTTTGATACTGCTAAAAATACTTGGGAGAGGGTGTATAATTTTCCGCTAACAGAGGAGCAAGTGGATAAAATCACGCGAGTGATTGAGCAATCGGCACGAGAATTGGGCTTTTGGGAAGAGGAAAAATTGGCGGAGGGCGATGAAATTATTGAAAATCGGCTGAGCCAGGTGACTTTTTCGGCGCTGGGGCAAAAAGCGGGGACGGAAGCCAAATATGCTTGGGATCCAGATTGTAAAAAACGCGAGCAAATCGTGGCGCGCTGTAAGAAATTAGCGCCAGAGTTTGATTATGAGATTGGCGGTACGACCTCTATTAATGCCGTGGTGCCAGGGATGAATAAGCGGTTTGGTATGACGCATCTTTTGGAGGAGCTGGGGGTGGAAAAATCGGACGTGCTTTATTTTGGCGATATGACACAGCCGGGAGGCAACGATTATCCGGTGGTGGAGATGGGGATTGAGACGATTACGGTGCGAAATCACGAGGATACGGCGTTTGCGCTGAGGGGGATTTTGGGGATTTTGAATAAATAGGGGTATAAAAAAAGCCCCCGACAAGCGGGGGCGCGGGGGAGGTGGCGGGAGGTAATTTAAGCGTAGATATAGCTTAAATCACCGACCAGGGTAGCGATTATGCCAAGGGCGGTATCCCTGAAGTTTGAACTTTGTTGAGATGGTATCATTTGTCGAATGAACTGGTATAAGTCCTCGCTCGGCACGCCGATGAGATGTCCGTAACGGACAAATATCTCGGCTAAAACGCCAAGGGCGAGCGATGTTGCATTCGGTAGAGAGCTGCACTGCGTTGACATCTTAAATATAGTCAGCAGCCGCCTCTCATCGAGGCTTTCATAGTAACCGCCCTTTAAAATAAAGGGGTGTTGGTCTATGAAATATTGGGCAACTTCTTGTTGTAAGAAGTTGTTCATGTCATTATCGCTGTCTGGCGCATCTGGTAATAAGCGCCAGAGAGCAAAATGTAGTAACTCGTTGCTGAGGGCATCTTGTTCCTTGCGGACCGTGGTAAGTTCTACCATGATCTGCGAGAGCCGCTCCTTTCTTAATTGTTTCGCTGACTTGCCGCGAGCTTGGTTAATTTCCTCGACAAGTTCTGGTGTCGACATTTTTTTGAGTTCTTTTTCTGCCATAATAGCCTCCGTTATCAGCGCATTGATGTTTTAAGCGGATTTCCCGCACGCTGACCTGTCTGTGGCCACCTGTCTGTAAAGGTGCTAAAAAAGAGATACAAAAAGTACCTCTTCTTTCATTATAGCACACTTGATGTTTTTTGTCAATGAGGTAGGGGGTGGTTGCAAAAATACGATAATATCTGTTAAAATAACCTTATGAACTTATCTGAAGAACTTTTGTGGCGCGGGTTTGCCGCTGAAACGACTATTAAAAACCCCTCAGATCTCGATAATCGAGAGACGAAGAAGTTTTATTGGGGGGCGGATCCATCGGCTGATTCCCTGACGATTGGGAATTTGGCGGCAATGATGATGTGCGCGACTTTTGTGCGTCATGGCTATGAGCCATTTTTGTTGGTGGGTGGAGCGACTGGACAGATTGGCGACCCCAAGGAAAACGGAGAGCGAGAGCTGAAATCGCTGGAAGAAATTGAGCATAATAAGGTGGCGATTGCGAACCAAATTCGCCGAGTGATTAAGGCGGAAAATTTGGTGATGGTGGATAACTATGATTGGTTCCGCGAGATTAAATATTTAGATTTTTTGCGGGAAATTGGTAAGGCGTTTTCGATGACACAACTTCTGGATCGCCAATTTGTGCAAAATCGCATTGGGGAAGGCGGTGCGGGGATTTCTTATGCGGAATTTTCTTATACGCTGATTCAGGGTTATGATTTTCTCTATCTTTATCGTAAATATGGGATTGATTTGCAACTTTGTGGAGCAGATCAGTTTGGTAACTGTGCATCGGGAATTCATCTGATTCGCAGGCTAGAAAATGCCACGGCAGATGTTTGGTCGACACCATTGGTGATTGACCCAGTGACGGGGAAAAAATTTGGTAAATCTGAAGGGAATGCGATCTGGCTAGATGCGGAAAAAACTTCGATTTTTGATTTTTATCAATTTTGGTTGAATCAGCCAGATGAAGCGGTGGAATATCTGCTGAAGATTTATTCCCTGCTGAGTAAGCCTGAGGTGGAAGATATTTTGGCGCGACATCATGAGCAAAAAGAACAGCGGATTGCACAAAAAGCCTTGGCGAAAGAGGTGACAGAGGTGGTGCATGGGTTGGATGCGACGACAGCGGTGATTGATCTATCTAACACTTTATTTACGACTAATTTGGCGGAAATGCCAGCAGAGGAAATCCAGAGACTGGGAGAGTTCTTACCAAAAGCTAAGGTGGGCGAGGCCTTAGTGGAGATATTAGTGAAAACCGAGTTGGCGCCGAGTAAAACTAAGGCACGGGAATTTATCAAACAAGGGGCGGTGACAGTGAGCGGTGAAAAAGTTTTGGACGAAAATGCTGTAATAGGGGTGCCGAGCGTGGTGAAAAAGGGTAAAAACAAGTTTGCGGTTGTGATATAATTTAGGTATGTATTCTGGGTCGGGCATCATTTTAGATAAGATTAAGCGACGCGTGCGAGCGTGTGATTATTTGACGGTGGCGCAGCTCTATTTGAAGAGTAATTTTTTGTTGGAACGACCGCTGGAATTTGACGATATTAAATCGAGGCTGTTGGGACATTGGGGGAGTTGCCATGGAATCAATTTGGCATATGCGAATTTGAGGTATTTTTTTGAAAAGACGCCGAATTGGTCATTTGTACTGGGGCCGGGACATGGATTTCCGGCATTGCAGGCGAATTTGTTTTTAGACGGCGAGCTGGAAAAAGTCGATGAAAAAGCTACACGTAATTTGAGTGGGATTGAGTATTTGTGTCGTAATTTTTCTTGGCCGGGAGGATTTCCTTCGCACTCAAGTCCAGCGACACCAGGGGTGATTTGTGAGGGCGGAGAGCTGGGTTATGCGCTAGCAACGGCATATGGCAACGCGCTGGGGCATCCTGAAAAAACCATTGCGGTATTAATTGGCGATGGTGAGCTGGAAACTGGCACGGCGCTGGCGAGTTTGAATATGGTGAAACTGTCTGGCAGTAAGGCACATGGGCGAGTTTTACCAATTTTACATTTGAATGGTTATAAAATTACGGGACCGACAATTTATGGGCGCAAGTCAGAGCGAGAATTGAACGAATTAATCCGCGGGTTTGGTTATGAGCCGTTGGTGGTAGATGAGGATGTAGAGAATTTTCAGATTGGATTAGAAAAAAGCCAGACGCTGGAGCATCCATTTATAATTATGAAGACACGCAAAGGTGAGAGTGGGCCAGAAGATTGGGATGGACAGAAAATTGCTGGCAATTATTTGGCGCATCAGACACCGCTACCGAAAGCAAAGACCGACGAGAGAGAGCTAGGGGCTTTGGAGGATTGGTTGAAGTCTTACCATTTTGAAGAGCTTTATGAAAAAGAAAGCGGGTTTTTGATATGATTGAGCGCGTAGAAAATCCAGGGGCGGAAGCCTTCTCGCCAGCAAAAAAGTTGGGCGAGCTGATGCGGGATCGGTTGAAAAAAGATCCAACATTTTATGTATTTTCGCCAGATGAAACGACAAGTAATCGGATTGAGGCGGTTTATCAAGCGACGGAGCGACTGTGGAACGCACCACAAGAAAAATGGGATCTACCAGAGGCGGAAACGGGGCGAGTGGTGGAATTATTATCGGAAAATGTGTTGTTTGCGGCCATGGTGGGGCATCTTTTGAACGGTGAGCCAGCGATGATGGTGAGTTATGAGGCGTTTTTGATGGTGATTGCGTCGCAAATTGTGCAACAAATCAAGTTTTTTGAACAAGCTGATGCTGTAGATTGGCGACCCAAATATCCGGCGGTGAATTTACTATCGACTAGTATGTGTTGGCGGCAAGATCATAATGGTTTTTCGCATCAATCACCGGTGTTAATTGCTGATTTATTGAGTTTGCCCAGCCGAAAAGCCAATTGTTTGTTCCCTGTTGATGATGTGGCAATGGAGGCGACTTTTGATTTTATGCTGGGTGCGGAAAATGTGGTAAATCTTGCGACGTTTGATAAAAATTTGGCGCCAAGGTGGATTGACACGCATCATGCGGACTTTCAGTTTAAAAATGGTGGGGCGAGCATTTTTGGTTTTGCTTCAGATGAGGATCCAGATGTGATTTTGACGGCGGCGGGAGATGTGGCGACGCGAGAAAGTTTGAAGGCACGAGAAATTTTGAAACAAGATTTGCCAGAGGCGAAACTGAGATTTGTGGGAATTAATGCGTTGAGTTATGGGGCGATTGGCACGACGGACAATCCCCTGCCTCAATCGACTTTTGACACTTACTTTACAATGGACAAGCCGATTGTAGCGAATTTTCACGGTTATCCAGCCACGCTAGGTGGAATTTTGGCAAATTATGCAGATAAAAATCGTTTGCGTCTGCACGGATTTTTGGAAAAAGGCAGCACGACTACACCGTTTGAAATGCTGGCGATGAACCAAGCTTCAAGATATGACATAGCGAGTGATGTGGCGGAGATTTTTGGGCGCGGAGATCTGGTGGAAAAATATCAAAAGATGATTCGCGAAAATGCCGAGTATGCTAAAATGTTTGGAGTTGATAAGATAGACTTGTTGTAAAAAATACAACATGTGTTAAAATAGAATTTATGGAATTATTATTTTTATTATTATTGTTGGGGATTTTTGGGGAAACCACTTTTTTGGTGGTGAAAAATATTGCTAAACCATCACTAGCGAATGGTAAAAGAAAAATCTATGTCGATACTTCGGCTTTGATGGACGGGCGGTTTTTGGCGGTGGCAAAAACAGGCTTTGTGGGTGACGAAGTGATTGTGCCGAGAAGTGTGATTCGAGAATTGCAACTGTTGGCAGATGGTAAAGATAGTGATAAAAGAACTCGCGCACGAATGGGGTTAGACGCGGTAAATGAGCTTGAAAGAGTTGTGTTTTTTGAAACAACGATTTTGCAGGATGAGCTGGATCGTACGCCGGTGGATGAGCGTCTGATTGAACTAGCCAAGAAAAATCATGGGGCAATCGTGACTTGTGATTTTAATCTTGGGAAAGTGGCAAAGACGGAAAAAATTGATGTACTGAACGTTAATGATTTGGCATTGGTACTGAGGGGAGAATATTTGCCGGGGGAGAAATTACAGGTAAAAATCACAGCGGAAGGTAGTAACCCAAAACAGGGAGTGGGGTATTTACCAGATGGCACAATGGTGGTGGTGGATAATGCAAGCAATAAAATTGGTAAGATTTTAGATGTAGAATTTGAAAAGTTTTTGCAAACTGCAGCGGGAAAAATGGCGTTTGCAAAAATTGCGCCTAAGGCGAAGAAGTCGGGATCTCGCGCTCCGAAGACGCAGTCCCGTCATAAACGTCGGTAACGACTACCTTAATATAGGTGTCGGTGTCGGATAAGGGGACACTGAAGGTGCCACTGGCAGAAAGAGCTTGTGCGCCCTTGGTAACGCCATTAATAAAGACTTCGTAGGTTTTGAGGGTCTCGGAGCCCTGGGTGATGGTGAAGGCGGCGACGGAGTCGGCAATGGAAATACTACTAATGGTCGGTTCAAGATAAGAGTAGTTGTAAGGGCAGGCGTCTTGCTCTTCGCGGTTGTAGGGCTCTGGAACATCCCAAATTTCTTTTTTGGTCATCGGATCGATAGACTTTGAGACTTCAACAGAGATAATGTGTGAACTCGGAGTACAGTCAGATGCAAGCAGATAAGTAAATTTATTAAAATTAAGTGATGTTTTGGTGGTACCTGAAGATTTCTTAGGATCAAACCAGCTGGGCCAGATATCATAACGCCCATTAATAGATAGGTTTTGAATGCCGGCAGGTCTGACGGGTTTATCTCCAGAGTGCCATTTGCCTTCTGGCTCATAAACATCCTTGTGGGCATGTCTCATAAAATGATCAATGGCGTAACGATTGACATCATAGGTACTACTAGTTAGCCCAGAGCCGTCATGATTGCCATTCCAGACGAAAGTGGAAAGAGCAGTAGAATAGCTAACTAAAAGAGAGTCTTTGGCGACAGAAGAATTGGTAGTGGTGGTGGTGCCAGTCTTGTTGGCGGTCCAAACCCCATCAACGATAAAGCCTTCTCTGTTAGACCAGCGAACTTTGGGATCGCTTAAGATATCAGAAATCATATAGGCAACCTGTTCATCAACAACGCGTTTGCCAGAAGAATCCGTCCAGGATTCGAGAATGTCGCCAGAGGAATTTTTGATCTCAAGCACATAGGCGAGCTCTTTATAAGAGCCGCCACGAGCAAGTGAAGCATAAGCGTTGGCGTGTTCGACTATACGTACATTGCAGCCAGAACCGATCGCAATAGAGAGACCATAGTTTTCGCGATCCTTACAATAAGATATATCGCCAAGCTCGTGAGCAATTTTAAGAGAATTATCGATACCATTAATATAAAGGGCTTTAACAGCAGGAATATTAAGAGAGCGACCGAGTGCCCAGCGGATGGTTACGTTACCATAAAAGGCACCAGTATAGTTGCGAAGGCGACACGAACCAGAAGAGCCAGCGCAGTAAATATGATCAATGTTTTCGTCTTTTAAAATAGAGCCTGGGCCAAAGTTTTGACCTTCGCGCTCCATAAAAAGCGGGGAGTAATCAAGGATTGGCTTAATTGTAGACCCTGGTTCAACAAGAGAAGTGGCGGCATTAAATTCACCGTAAGTACCATTAAAGAAGTCTACTGAACCAACCATGGCGGCAACTTGGGAAGTCTCTACATCAATAGAAACCAAAGCAAGATTATCGCTCTTGTTTTTATAAGCGTGCTTAATGCCGACGCTGACGGCCTCTTCCGCAATTTTTTGCAAACGATAATCGAGGGTGGTTTTGATGGTAAATCCACCGGCGCGCATGGTAGCATAGCCATATTTTTTCTCAAGCTGAGAGCGGACTTCAAGCACAAAATGTGGGGCTAACATATTGGAATACTGACTAGATTCGGGTTTAATTTGATCGAGAACAGGAACTTTTTTGGCTTCTTCAGCTTCTTCTGAAGAAATGTATTCCTGTCTGACCATGGCGTCCAGAACACTGTGTTGACGAGCAATCAGACTTTCATGACCGTAGGAATTATAGGGATTAAAAATAGCAGGATTGTTGGGAATAGCGGCAAGCAGGGCGGATTCGGCAAGGGTAAGATCCTTAGCTGATTTATCAAAATAAGTTCTGGCGGCACTTTCCACGCCGTTACGACGACCACCATAAGGTGATTCGTTAAGATACATGGTGAGAATTTGATCTTTACTGTAAGTTTTTTCTAGCTCAATCGATAAAATTACCTCTTTGATTTTGCGGGGGATACCGCCACGACCAGCAGATTGAGCCTCTTCAGAAAAATAAACTTGCTTAATGAGCTGTTGAGTCAGCGTGGAAGCACCTTGAATTTTTTGTCCAGAGAGATTGGCGAGAGTAGCGCGTACCAATGCGGTTAAATCAAAGCCGGGGTGATCATAGAAATTTTTATCTTCAATCGCAACGGTGGCTTGGCGCATATAGTCGGAGATTTCGGCACCATCTACGGCAATGCGATAGTTCTCTTCGCCAGTATCCTTCCAGAGCACAACGCCATTACGGTCGAGATAAGTATTGACGGTGTCTTGAATAGAAAGGTGGGAAAGTTGAGATTCGAGGTCGCGAATTTCGTTTTTGAAATAGAAAAAAATTATCCCGATAAAAATAATGCCAAGCAAAAAACAAGCGGCAAAAAACTTGAGAATCTTAGCAAGCCCATACCAAGAAAACCAATAATTGAAGACGCGCTTAGGTTGGAAATGGGCAAAAAAGCGTTTAACGGGGTCTTTCGGAAGCGTGGCAAGAGATTCGGCGCGTTTGCGAGCCTGGTGGTCGCAGGCCATACGATATTTGTATCTGATCCTTTGGAAGAAACCCATATTGTCAAGTTTTTGCTTTGACAATTTTTTGGGTGATTTAGGTAAGATAATTTCGCGTTTAGATTTGGCCTTTTTGGCCCGTTTCGCAGTTTTTTTCATAAGCTAAATTATATCAAATCCGCTTAACTTTGACCATAGCTGGACGCAAAGTTTGGCCACGATAAAGATAGCCGGGGCGAAGAGTTTCGGCGATGATTTCTTTGTCGCCGTTACCTTCTTCAACCATGGCGGCATCATGAAAATCGGGGTCAAAAACAGTGCCCGATTTGGTGTCAATTCGAGAAATTTCGAGTTCTCTTAAGGTTTTTTCAAAAGATTTGGCGAGAGGGGTAAATTCGGGGTGAGCGGAGATGGCGCGGTCAATGTCGTCAAGCAGAGGCAGAAGCTTTAAGACGGTAGCCTCAGAGGCGAGTTCAATAGCTTGCTGGCGCTGGTTTTCGACTTGTTTGCGATAATTTTCGAAGTCAGCCCGAGTACGCTGTAAATCAGCGGTGAGCTCAGCGATTTTGGGGGTTGGTGGGATGGAATTTTTTTTGGTCATAAGATCTCCTCTAATACATTACCGGCGTGACGTACAAGCGACATCACACGACTATAATTTTGGCGGGTGGGGCCAAGGATTCCAATATAACTTTTATCAGAAAACGGCGAACGAAACTTACTGATGATCAAGGAAACGCCAGAGGTTTTGCCAATGGGATTTTCTTGACCGATAAAAATATTTAAGGGTTTGCCTGGGGCGGCTTCTCTTAGCCAAGGTTCAAGATTATCGAGTAGTTTAGCAACAGCACGCACGCGACTATTGTCGGAAAATTCAGGCTGAGTAAAAAGCCGAGAAATGCCGGCAAGATAGAGCTGGTTGCCGATGGTGGCAAGACCGAGATTGCCGGTGAGTTCAACTAGAGAGTCAACGGCGCCACGAATGGCTGAATCGGCACGCGACTGAGAATTCACACGCACTTCTATAGCATAGGCACTGCGATCGAGAGTTTTATCGTCGATAGCGCTGATTTCATCGGCGTGTTCGGCAAGATCATTGACATAAAGACGGTAGCCGGCGTCGGTGGGGATGCGACCAGCAGAAGTGTGGGGCTGGGCAATTAAACCAAGCTCCTCAAGGAGAGCCATTTCAGAACGAATAGTAGCAGAAGAAACATCAAAAACTTTAGCAAGAGTAACACTGCCAACAGGAGCGGCCATTTCAGCGTATTCTTCGATAATGGCAAATAAGATAGCTTTTTGACGATCAGTAAGATCCATAGCTATATTATAGACAATTAGCAGTGTCAGGTCAAGAGTGCTATTTTAGGCGCCAATACGATCTTTAGAGCTGCGACGCGAAGCGTTGTGCTCGACGTATTCGATAATTTTGGCGGCAACATTGCGATTAGTGATTTTTTCGATGCCAAAACCAGGTGAAGCATTAACTTCAAGAACGAGCGGGCCACGATTGGAGCGCATAATATCAACCCCGGCAACATGTAAGCCCATAGCCCGAGCAGCCCGCAAGGCTACGCGCTTTTCTTCCTGAGTGAGCCTGATAGCGGTTCCCTCTCCACCTTTGTGTAAATTAGAGCGGAAATCGTCGTCGAGAGACTGACGCTGCATACTGGCGACCACACGTGAGCCAACTACAAAGGCACGAATATCGGTACCGGCAGATTCTTTAATATATTCCTGCAGAAGAATATTGGTACCGTCTTCGTTATAGAGGTAAAAAGCCTGGAGAGCAGATTTGGCAGCCTTTTTGGTTTCAGCGAGCACTACGCCATTGCCATGAGTGCCTTTGGCTAACTTGATAACCATCGGTAACCCCAGTTGGTCAATCAAATAGTCGATATCGGCAGTGTTGCGAGAAACCAGGGTTTTGGGGGTATCAATGCCCTTTTTGGTAAGAATTTGAGCAGAGCGGAGTTTGTCGCGAGCACGAGTGATGGCAATAGAATTAGAAAGCGTCCAGATCCCTTGCATTTCAAATTGACGAACGATGGAACAACCGTAACGGGTCATATTACTGGCAATACGAGGAATAATAGCATCAATGCCCGTAACCTTTTCCCCACGATAAAAAACTTCGGGATTACTTTGGTCGAGGGACAGATAGCAATCCTTATATTTAATAACTTGAACTTGGTGGCCACGGTTTTTCGCTTCTTCAACCAAGCGCTTGGTGGAATAGTTGGCGTTACCGTTGGAAAGAATAGCAATATTCATGGTATATTCTCCTTTCTTATGAAGTTGTGTTAGCATTGTTTTTATTAACATCAACTAGAAACTTGTTCTTAAGCGCACGGCGGCCAATCAAAATTGGGTAGCGATTACGACTGCGATCAGCAAGGGTGAAAGTAGCACGAATGCGGCGACCAGCAATTTTGATAGATAGATGAGTACTGTAGCGAATTTCTGACTGACCGTTGGAAGATTTGACTCTAACAGTTCTAAAATCTTTATGTCTGATGGTTTTACCGGTATAAAAACGACTCGTGGGGTCAAAAAGTTTAAACTCAAGGGCCTGATTTTTGACTTTGATATCTGATGCCCAGATAGCAGAAGAGAAGGCGCCAGTATCGATTTTGGCAGGGACAAGGCAATCAAAAACAGAGACAAGTTCAGTAGCGCCGAGAGTATGGAGATCAGTTAATGATTTTTTTGACATAAAAAAGCTCCTATCTTTCCATTATAGCATATTTTGTTAAAAAAAGCAAGCTTTTTGGTGTTTTATTGCGAGTGATTAGTTCCAAAAACCACGTTTTTTGTTCTTGGGGTCGCGAAACTCTTCGAGAAGTTCTTTTTGGCGACGAGAGAGATTTTTGGGGGTTTCCACGAGAACAGTGACAATATGGGGACCACGGTCACCACTGGCGCTCATCAGAGGAACACCGTGACCAGAGAGTTTAAAAGGGGTGCCAGATTGGGTGCCGGCGGGGATTTTCATGCGAACAACACCATCGACAGTTTCAACATCAATTTCGGTGCCGAGTGCGGCGTCAGCCATAGGAATAACTTCTTCGGAGAGGATAATACTACCTTCGCGAGTGAGGCGTTTGTGAGGCTTGACGCGGATTTGGACATAGAGGTCGCCTTTGGTGCCACCGCTGGGAGCAGGACCACCTTTACCAGCTAAACGAATAGACATGCCGTCGTCGATACCAGCAGGGATTTTGATTTTGAGGCTTTTACTATCGGCGGAAACTTCCCTGGTGGTACCAAAAATGGCTTCTTCAAAGGAGATCACGACCGAGGTTTGATAGTCGGCGCCACGAGATGGACGACGATTATGGCTACCAAAGCCAAAGATTGAACCGAGAATATCTTCAAAACCACCGCCGCCGAAGTCAAAATTAAAGGCTTGGCCGTTGAAATTGAATTGACCGTTACCGAAGGGGCTACCAGAGGGGCCACTGCCACCAACGCCAGCATGACCAAATTGGTCGTAGCGAGCACGTTTTTGCTTATCGGAAAGTACCTCGTGGGCTTCGGAAGCTTCTTTGAACTTTTCCTCAGCGGCTTTGTCGCCGGGGTTTTTATCAGGGTGATACTTGACAGCAAGCTTGCGATAAGCTTTTTTAATCTCATCATCAGAGGCGTTTTTAGAGACGCCCAATACTTCATAATAATCGCGTTTAGACATGGTGAGTATTATAACATTTTTGAAGAAAATAAGAAAGTTGTGGTTTGGGCTTGCTTTTTTAGGTAAAGTGTGCTATAATAAGACTTATCTTTTTATTGCCAGTTGGCGAGAAAAGAAGTATTTTTTGAAAGGAGCTGCAATTATGACAGATAAGTTGCAGGCAATGAAAGACAGAAAAGAAGTATTCAGATTCGGATGCTGGAGCATTGAGCTCCGCAAACGCAACAACAATCCTGGTATGAAACCTTGGATATTATGCCAAGGCAGGGAGCTATTCAGTTATGACGGTAAGAAAATCCGTCAGCGTAGCAGTATGCCAGTTGAGGCAATACCGGAAGAAGTGCTGGTAGAACTAAAAAAATTCCCTGTGCCATAATTTACTTTACTCCTTACCCCATGATGATCATGGGGTTTTTCTTGGCTTGTGATATAGTGGTGGCATGAACGAAACAGAAAAAATTAAAGAGATCAGAGAGTGGTTAGGGACTGGTTCAATTAATATTTTTGGGTTGCCAATGAGTGGAAAAGATACGGTGGGGGTGCGCTTGGCGGAAATGTTGGGAGCAAGATTTTTATCGTCTGGAATGATTATTCGTGCCATGGAAGAAGAAACAGGTAAAAAATTGACCGATCAGGGGCAGATGGCGCCAACAGAATTGTTTTATGAGTGGGTATTGCCGTATTTTGAACGAGAAGATTTGGCGGATACGGCTTTAATTTTGTCGTCAGTGGGAAGATGGAGTGGTGAGGAAAATCAGGTGATGAGTGTGGCGGAAAGAAGCGGACACCCCATCAAAGCAGTGGTGGCGCTAAATGTTTCAGAGGAAGACGTGTTAGATCGTTGGGAAGCGACGAAAATTTTGAGCGACCGAGGCGACCGAGCTGATGATAAGGAATCGGCGACTTTTCAGACGAGAATTGAAGAATTTAGAGCAAAAACTTTGCCGGTGTTGCAACATTATAAAGATTTGGGACTGTTGGTGGAAGTGCGGGCTGATATGGCGAGAGATGCGGTGTTTAATGAAATGATTGAACGCTTGTATTGGTTCGCGAAAAAACAGATAGAAGACCAGAAAGAAATTGTAGTTTAGTCGTTTAATCGCGGCGGAGCATAACAGTGAAAGCTTCGGAAGGAATATCAATCTTGCCGAAACGTTTCATGCGAGCTTTGCCGCGTTTTTGTTTATCAAGAAGTTTGGCTTTGCGATCGCGATCGCCAGTGTGAATTTTGGTGGTGACGTCTTTGCGATAGGCGCCGATAGTTTCGCGAGCCAAAATCCGAGCGCCAATAGCGGCCTGAATGGCAACTTCAAAGCTTTGGCGCGGGATGACAGATTTGAGTTTTTTAGTGATGTCGCGACCGATAGCGTCAGCTTCGGTGCGGTGACACATGATAGCGAGCGCATCGATTTTTTCGCCTGAAACCAGAAAATCAACTCGCACAAGATCTTCGGGGCGATAATCGGCAAGTTCGTAGTTAAAACTGGCATAACCAGAGGTGGCAGACTTGAGTTGATCATAAAAATCGGTGAGAAGATTGGCCATTGGAGCTTCAAAATCAATCACGGCGCGATCTTCGATGTAGCTGAGATTAGTTTGGCGACCGCGTTTTTCAACGATGAGATTGAGGACGTTTCCAATCATGGTTTTGGGGAGAATAATTTCGCCCTTAACCCAAGGTTCGCGAATTTCGGCAACGAGTGATTGGTCGGGAAAGTCGGCGGCGGATTTGATATCGAGAGTTTCACCGCTGGTGAGGGTGACTTGGTAATTGGTGGAAGGATTGGTGATTACCAGACTCAGGTCAAATTCGCGTTCGAGACGCTCGCGAATAATGTCCATATGGAGAATGCCGAGGAAACCGATGCGCAGACCAAAGCCAAGTACAGGGCTGTTTTCGAGTTCGAATTGGAGCGCGGAATCACTGAGCGCAAGTTTTTCGACGGCCTCTTTGAGATTTTTGTATTGATCGTTGGAGACGGGGAAAAAACCAGCATAGACAAAGGGGAGGACGTTTTTGTAGCCAGGGAGTGGGGTAGTGGCAGGGTTGTCGGCAAGAGTAACGGTGTCGCCGACTTTGGCGTCGCTGGTGGTTTTGAGGTTGGTGACAATGTAACCAATGGCGCCCGTTTCAAGTTCGGGCTTGGGTGACATGCCCGGGTTAAGAACGCCGACTTCGAGGGCGATGCCGTTGGTTTTGGTTGCCATCATGCGGATGGCGGCGTTTTTAGGAATTTTGCCAGAGAAAATGCGAACATAGAGAACAACGCCACGGTAGTCGTCGAAGTAGGAGTCAAAGATGAGAGCGCGGATGGCTTCCGAAAAGTTCTTTTCCGGGCACGCGTCCGCTCGGCCCGTCGTTACGGGCGAGCGGCGCTCATCTTCGGTCGTAACCTCCGGACGTCCCAGAGAAAGAACTTTTTCGGATTGACGAATTATCGCAGTGTCTGGGGCTTTACCTCTTTTGACAATAGCATCGAGGACGCGGTCGACGTTTTCGCCGGTTTTGGCAGAAACGCCGATGATGTCTTCCCTTTTGCAGCCGAGAAGGTTGATAATTTCGGCGGAGACTTTTTCGACGTCGGCGGCAGGGAGGTCGATTTTGTTAATAACGGGGATAATTTTAAGGTCTTGCTCGATGGCAAGATAAACATTGGCGAGCGTTTGAGCCTGGATGCCCTGCGTGGCATCAACAACGAGAATGGCGGTTTCGACAGCCTGCAGAGAACGCGAGACTTCATAGGAAAAATCGACGTGGCCAGGGGTGTCGATGAGGTTGAGTTCAAAGCCCTTGTAGTGCATTTGAACAGGGGTGAGCTTGATAGTAATGCCCTTTTCGCGCTCGAGTTCCATAGAATCAAGAAGCTGAGCTTTCATGTCGCGTTTTTCGACCGTGCCAGTCAATTCCATCATACGATCGGCAAGGGTGGATTTGCCGTGGTCAATATGAGCGATAATACAAAAATTACGGATTTTCTGCAGATTCATTAGAGATATTATACCATAATCAGAGATAAAAGTCGCCCTATATTGACAAAGCATAAGAAGTATGCTATAATGGAGAGTTAGGCTAAATTACGCGAGAAACTTCTTCAAGGGAGGTTTCGCCATTGATGGCGGCGAGCAGACCTTTTTGGGTGAGAGTAAGCATGCCGTTTTGCTTGGCGGCAGATTCGATGGCAGAGGCATGGATGTCTTTGATGTCGCCACGCAAGAAAGCTTGAATTTCTTCGGAGACGACGAGCTGCTCCATAATCACGGTGCGACCTTTGTAGCCGAAGGGATCAGATTCGGTAGGGACAGGGCGGAAAAGCTGTAAATTATCCCAGTTGATACCCTCGATACCGTCAAGTTCGCGGTGTAGATAATCGAGCGTGGCAGAATCGGGAGTGTAAGCTTCTTTGGAATCAGAAAGTTTGCGCACTAGACGCTGGGCAATGACCAGACGAATAGAGCTGGCGAAAATGGGGTTGGTGCCGATGAGGTCAATCATGCGTGCAAAAGCGGTGGCACTAGTGTTGGCGTGAAAAGAAGAAAGCACGAGGTGACCGGTGATCGAGGCCTGGATGGCGGTTTTAGCAGTATCGGCATCACGAATTTCGCCCACCATCACCACATCAGGGTCAAGACGCAGAACCGAACGCAAGCCTTCGGCAAATGAACCGCCCTTGCCGGTGTTAATCGGGATTTGAGAAATACCCGTAATGCCATATTCGATGGGATCTTCGAGAGTGATAATCTTGCGTTCGGTGGTGTTGAGAGCGTTGATGATGGAGTAAAGCGTGGTGGATTTACCAGAACCAGTGGGGCCGACCATTAAAACCAAACCGCGAGGATGAGAAATAATCTCTTCAATTTCTCGGTGTTCGTCATCTTTGAGCCCGAGCAAGTCAAGCTGGAGTAAAGATTCGTCAAAACTAAAAAGGCGCAGAACGGCGTCTTGACCATACATGGTGGGGATAGTTTCAACGCGAACATTGAGAGTGTGAGTGGCATCTTCGTGATGAATGTCGGTTTGCATGTGACCGGATTGGGGCTTGCTGGCGGCCGTGGAAACCGAGGCGCGCGAACTGAGTTCGCCCATCAAAACGCGATAACGGGATTTTTCGATGTTGGCGACAGGGTGAAGCATGCCATCGACGCGCATACGAATACGAATGGCGTCTTTGAGATTTTCGATGTGAATATCAGAGGCGCCAAGTTTATCGGCCTGAGTTAAAAGAAAATCAAAAACTTTGTCGGAAGGAACGGAGTTGAGAGTTTGGCTGACGGAAGCGATGGTTTCGGAATCGCCTTCGGTGCTGATTTTAATATCGTCGTAATGAACTACCTTGGGTGGATCGTAGCGCAACATAAAAACCTGAAAAGCAGAGTTGGAAATTAAAAAGAAATCAACGCGTTCGCCCTTGTTGGTATATTCTTGTTGCATTTTGGTGATAGTGGAACGCGGAGTTTGGCTGGTGACCATGAATTGGTAATGCTCTTCCCCGCCACCAATTTGCAATGGCACAATAAAGTCGCGGTACATAGAATCAATATCAAGCAGTCCTTTGGTGAGCGGAACAGATTTTTCGAATTCACGAGTGTCAAGATAAGGCAAGCCTAAAATACGCGCCCGACTGGCGGTGCTGAGTTCTTCATTTTCGCGACGCTTAAGCTGGATCTGCTGTTCATCCATGCCATAATTATAGCATAAGCGTTAAAGAAAAAGGCTATTTGGCGAGTTCGGTGTCGATGACCTGACGCATAGAGTCAAGAAATGTAGATTGATAGAGTTTTTCCCCTAAGTCAATGGGGGTATCGCCTAGATAAAATGAGGGCGTAGCGAGGACATTAGTGAGTTCGCCAAGAAGTGAGTCAAATTTGACCTTAGTAGTGGTCTCTTTACTATTCATGTCGGATTTAAATTTTTCAAGATCGCCCTGACCAGCAGAAACTTCATTGAAATACTGAGCGAAACGTTCGCCACGGGCGGTGGCTTCGTCGTAAAACCACTCGGCCTGATTGGCAAAAACAAGATCGCTGTAAGGTTTCCAATAACCTTGTAGTGAAGCGGCCTCAACGGCAGCAGCGGCAGCAGCGGCAACCTTGGGATTAGAAACGGTGTGTAAATAGTGACGCTGGATAATGGCAATTTTATCGCCATATTCTTCAAGTAATTGGTCAGCCCAAGCATTAACACTGGCGCAAGCACCACAGCTATAATTGATATATTCAAAAATTATAACTTTGGCGTCTGGATTGCCCTTGATATGGTCGGCGATGCTACCATTTTCAGCCTCGGAGTTGGCGGTGTAAATTTGATAAGGGTCGTAGTCGGTCTTTTGGGGATTTTTTTGCGATGCAGACCAGCCTACAAGGCCAGCAAAAGCCAAAAGAATCACCCCAATAATAATTTGTGTAGTCTTATTCATGGTATAATAATATTAGCATGAAATTGGGGCTAAATAAAGCGTTAAAGAGATTCGTCAGGTGGTTGGATCCGAAATTGGCAAAATATCGAGAGCCAGAAAAAGAATTAGCGCCAGAAACTTTAGAAGAACTTTTGGGGTTATTGAAACGCACACCAAAAACCGTGTTGTCAAACCAAGAACGTGAAGCAATTGCCAACGCAATGTCTTTTGATGCACGCAAGGTGAAGGAAATTATGGTCCCGAGAGAAGATGTGTTGCCGGTTTATGAATATGATGTGCTGGGGCCGTTGATGCTGGATAAATTATATCGCTCGGGAAATGCCCATTTTCCGGTGCTGGATAAGGCAAAAAACATTGTGGGGATTTTACATACGGATTCTTTGAATAGTTTAAAGATAAAAGAGACCGATCAGGCAAAAAAATATTTAGATAAAAATGTGTATTTTGTGGGAGAAGATTATAGTTTGGAGCAGGCGTTGGCAGCGTTTCTGCGCACAAATTGTTACTTTTTTGTAGTGGTAAATAAAGCGGAAGAGGTGGTGGGATTATTGGATTGTGCGAAATTATTAGGGTTTTTGCTAGGTCATGTACCGAGTGATGATTTTTCGCAAGACGACAATCGCCACGCGGTGGCACAAAGATAATTATTGTTTGAAAAACTTCAATACTTTGCGGTTGAAATTTCTGGCTTGCCCATACACGCCGTGACTGTATTTATCATAGATTAAAAGCTCGCTGTTTGGTATTTTTTGGGCTAATTCCTCTGATCCCGCCACCCCTAGAGCTTTGTCTTGTCTGGCGCCAATCACTAGTGTGGGGGCCTTGATTTGATGTAGTTTAGCGACAGTATTGTGCTTCAGGCAAGATTTGGCCTGATTAATAAATCGGTCGTAAGTGACATTTTTTTCAAAAGACCCAGCTAGGCCATAGAGTTTGCGCTGTTTTTTAAGGTGCCTTCCGGTATATGACCTCTCCGCGATGTCAAGCATAATTCCCTTATAGTCCTTGTTTTTGGCTAATTTAAGCCATGTGTTAATAGACTCTTTCAGGATTTGGTTTGGCTGAGCGAGCGTGACTGCCAATACAAGCTTGTTGACTTTTTTGGGAGCATTGATTGCAACATATTGAGCGATCATGCCCCCTTGCGAAACACCAAAGACATCAGCTTTATTAATCTTTAAGTCAGACATGTGCTGGATGATATCATTAGCCATATCTTCCGAGCTGAACCCCAGAGGTAATCTGTTTCTTCTGCTAAAAATATAAGCTCGATAGTCTTTAGAAAATTTTTTATACATGAGCGAGAGAGGTATAGCTAGCCCTTTAACGGTTTTAAAACCGTCGCCAATACCGGGGATAATAATGAGATTTTTGCTTCCCTTACCAAAAGACACATAGTAAGCGGAGGTGTTGCCGATTGGGATTTTACCGTTCTTTACATTCTTGAGCATAAATATTTTTCCTAATGGAGTAGATTTTAGCACTTTATTATGCTAATAACAAAACCCCCTAACTGGCAGGGGGTTTTGGCGCGTTTTACCATCTTGATCTAGATCTCGATGAACTCTTGCCAAGGGGCAGGAGCGATGTGCGACTTTTTGCGTGTGTGAGAACGCTTAAGTCCAATACGCATTGAGTCTCCTATTTAATTGTATTGCTCGACGACCGGTCCGAAGACCTCTGAAAAATGAGCAACGTGACCCATTCTAGCAAAGATGGTAAAAAAATTCAACCATAAGAGCTTTGATTATTTGACGTTACGAAAGATAATTTTCTTGGCTTTTTCGACAATAGGACGAATTTCGGAAAGCCTAAGGACATAACTGCTAACAAGATAGGTAAAAATACTAACGGCAACGATAACGCAGAATTTTGGAAAAGTAGCAAGAAAAGAGTTGTCAGTACGCATAAGCGGAAGAAGTTTAGTGGAGATATAGGCAACGATACTGGTGAAAAAAGTAGCAATCAGCATACGAGAAAAGGCGCGCCAAAATTGCTTATCGAAGATTTGGCCAGAAGATTTAATTTGGAGAACAATAAGCAATAAAGATACTTCAAAAACGGCACCAAGGGATTGAGCCCAGCCAAGACCCTGAACGCCAAGGCCAAAGTTGTAAAAAAGAACAGACAGCGCAATAGTGATGCCAATAGAAATTATGGAAATAAGAAGTGGGGTTTTGGTGTTTTGTTTGGCATAAAAACCACGAGTAGCAATGTGAAAAATCGAGTGCGCAAATATGGCAATAGCCATAGCACCAAGAATATTAGCAATCCGCCCGTCACCGCCATTTTTAACAAAATTCACGATATAACCACGGCTAAAAAAGGAAATCACAGCAATGGGAAGTGCAATCCAAATGATGGTGCGCAGTGCAGTGCGAAAGGTTTCGTAGAATTTTTTATCATCACCTAGGGCAAGCTCCTCGGTCATTTTAGGGAAAAAGGCGGTGGAGATGGCGACGCCGATAAGACTAACTGGCATTTGATGCAGGCTGGAGGCTTGTTGAAAAGACCTGAGGGCGCCAGCACCCATGCGTGATGATAGGTTGGTATTCACGATGGTGTTGACATAGTCAACGCCCTGGTCAAGTGAGCGAGCGGGGAGAAGTTTAAGAACGGACTTTAATCCTTGATTTTGGCGTTTGATTTTGAATTCATAGTCAAAGCCGAGGCCAAAAAGACCTAGAATACTAATAATGAGCTGCAGAATAGCGCCAAAGACGACACCAAGAGCAACGCCCATAATACCGCCTTCAAAAAATTGGATGCCAAAAAGATTGATGCCGCCAGTGAAAACTACGATACCGACCAAAATACCGACATTATAAAGAGCGGGGGCAAGAGCGTAAAAAACAAAACGCCCAACGGCCTGCTGGACTGAACAAAGCACGGTGGAAATGGAAAAGAGAAACGGATTTATGGCAATAACCCGCATCATATTAATAGCAAGAGCAGTGCCAGATTCGTCAAGACCAGGCCCAATCACATGACGAACTAGTGGGTCGGCAAAAATCATAATAAGAATTGAAGCAATAAAAGTAGCGATTGCCATGAGGTTGAGTATGCCTGAGGCAAGTTCCCAAGCAGATTTTTTATTGCCGGTGATGAGGCGTTGGTTAAAAACTGGAATAAAAGAAACGGCGAGCGCGCCAGAGGTAAGAACAAAAAACATGAAGTCGGGAATGGTAAAAGCGGCGGTGTAGGCGTCAATACCAGTGGGATAAGTGTCGAGATAGTAAGAGTTTAGAAGACGATCGCGGAAAATACCGAGCAAGGCAGAGACGAGCGTTGAACTTGCTAAAATTACAGCGGCAGCCTTAACGGAAAGTTTGGCGTTAGCAAGCGTGACAACCGATTTGAAGCGGAAACGTTTCATATTGTAATTATAACACGCTTAAAAAATTAATAGAGTTTGGCGGCGGCGGGAAATGTGGCAGGTTCAAGAATTGGCTTGAGGTCTTGTTCTTCAAGTGTTTCGCGCTGTAAAAGTTCGGCGGCAAGCGCGTCGAGAACCTTTTTGTTAGCTTTTAAGATTTGTTCGGCGCGCGTGGCGGCTTCGCTGGTGAGGGCTTCAATTTCTTTATCAATGAGCTCAGCGGTTTTTTCAGAATAAGGTTTGCCAGTGGAAATAGTGTAATAGCCGGTATCTTGATCTGGGAAAACGCGGTGGCGCAAGGTTTTGCCCATACCCTCTTCGACCACCATGCTCTTGGCAAGTTCGGCGATGTTTTTTAAGTCGGAACTGGCGCCGGTGGTAATGTTGTCTTCACCAAAAATCATTTTCTCGGCGATACGTCCGCCCATAGCACGAGCAAGAACGTCTTTTAATTCAAAAATGCTTTTATAGTTGCGATCTTCGGGAGGCAAAAACCAAGTAACGCCACCGGTATTGCCACGGGGGATAATGGTGACTTTATGGACAGGGTCGGAATCAGGCAAGACATGGCCAACGACGGCGTGACCAGCTTCGTGATAAGCGGTAATTTTGCGTTCGTTTTCATTCATGACTTTAGATTTTCTTTCGGGGCCAATAGCAACGCGCTCAAAAGCTTCGGTAAGGTCGGCGTTGGTGATTTCTTTGTGGCCAAGACGGGCGGCAGTGATGGCGGATTCGTTGGCGATGTTGGCGAGATCAGCACCAGAACTGCCAGCAGTTTTCGCGGCAAGCGCATCAAGATTAACGTCTTTGGCGATGGGCTTGTTTTTGAAATGCACTTTCAGAATTTCGAGACGGTCTTTGCGTTCAGGTAAAACCACATTGACATGGCGATCAAAGCGACCTGGGCGAAGTAAGGCTTTATCAAGCATATCGACACGGTTGGTGGCGGCAATCACGATAACGCCAGATTCATTATCAAAGCCATCCATCTCGACTAAAATCTGGTTGAGGGTTTGCTCGTCTTCACGACCAGCACCACCGCGAGCATCACGCTTGTGAGCAACGGCGTCAATTTCATCAATAAAGATAATTGAAGGGGCATTTTTCTTGGCTTTATTGAAAAGGTCGCGGACGCGAGAAGCGCCAACGCCAACAAACATTTCAGCAAATTCGGAACCAGAGATGCTGAAAAATGGAACATTAGCTTCGCCAGCGACAGCGCGCGCCATTAATGTTTTACCAGTTCCAGGATCGCCAGCCAGAAGCACACCACGCGGAATTTTGGCACCAAGAGTTTCATATTTTTTGGGTTTTTTCAGAAAATCAACGATTTCAGCGAGATCTTGTTTGGCAGCTTCGTTCCCTGCTACATCGGCAAAAGTAACTTTCTTTTTGTCTGGACCGTAAAGACGAGCTTTGGATTTGCCAAAACCAAGAGATTGATTGTTCATGGACTGAGCTTGGCGAATAAAGAAATTAAAGAAGAGGATGGTAATGACGATGGGTAAAATAATGACAGCGGCATTAATGATGGTGTCCCACATATCGGTTTGTTCGATGTATTCAACGGTGGGATATTTTTCGCGACAAGCGATGGCGGCCTCGGTTTCAAGATTGACACATTTATCAATTAAGCCTTGGTCGTAGAGCGTGCCAAAGGCGTCTTTACGCGATTTTTGCGAAGGGTAATCTTGATTTTTTAAGGTAATCTCAAGATTGTTGCCGGTGACAGTAATTTTTTGAATATCGCCATTTTCATCGTTGGCACGCGCGATGACGTCGGACAAAGGAACGGTTTCGAGACGTCTGGATGAATCAAGTGAAAAAAATACGGCAACAACGCAAAGTAAAACGAGAAGACTAAAGAAAAAACTGCGAATGTTGTTGCTTTTTTTGGCCTTGCTGGCTGGTTTTTTTGATGAATTAAATTTGGGCATTCTGAACTCCTTAATATTTGTGTGGTCTGGGTGATCGGGTTTGAACCGACGACCTCGCAGTCCCGAACCGCGCGCGCTACCACTGCGCCACACCCAGAATATTTATATCTTACCATATTTATTGAAAAATTACAGATGTGATATAATATATCGTGTTCGGGGTGTAGCACAGTTGGTAGCGCGCAACGTTTGGGACGTTGAGGTCGCAGGTTCGAGTCCTGTCACCCCGACCAGAACATTAGAGTTTAGTGACGAGCTCAAACCTGCGATGCGTCCCAAGGGGCAAACGCAGGTTCGAGTCCTGTCACCCCGACCACAAAATCGACATTTTGTGGAAGGCGAGCGTGAGCGAGCCTACCAGAACTAATCGGGGTTTGGCGCAGTGGTAGCGCGCACGCCTGGGGGGCGTGAGGTCGCTGGTTCGATCCCAGTAACCCCGACCACAAAATTGGCATTCCGTTAGGAATGCGATTTTTGTATTTATACAAAAATCGGAGCGATAGCTACCAATTTTGGGGAAGGTGAGCTTAAGCGAACCTACCAGACATTTAATTTTTACGATAAACCGTTTTGCCACCATGCAGTTCAGTAATGGTGAGCTGATTCCCTGAGAGAGTAAATCGGTAATCATATTTTGCAGAGTTTTTGAACTCAACCCGCAGAGTGTCTTTATTAATAATAGAATATTGAAATTCAGATGGCGTTCCGATGACTAGACCAAAAGAGCCAGTACCGTCATTATTGAATCGATAAGTCCAAACTTCGTCTTCGACAGAAATCCATTGTCCGACGATGGGGTGGTTAGCAAGGTTGGTGTTGAAAAATAATTTAGTGGCAAAAAAACCAAGTACGGCACTCGCAATAGCAATCGAAAAAATCAAAAAGCGACGGCGACGGAATTTTAACCTGCGCTGTTTGATTTGAGAAGAATCTGTGTTGTCCATATTAAAATTTCTTTTCCTTATGTTCTTCGACTTTATGTTTGAGATAGGCGATGATTTTAGCTTCGTTTAACACAATAACTAGAAGAAGAGCAACGACTAAAATAGCAGTGACGATGATGGGGAAATAGTTAGCTTCGCCAAGCCCAGCACCAACGTAGTTAGTAACGATAACGGTGGGAATGCGACCGATAATAATGAGGGTCATAAGTTTTTTGATAGGAATATCGGTAAGTCCAGCAATATAACAAACCATGTCATCGGGAAAACCCGGAAGTAGAAAGATCAAAAACATAGCGAAGGTAGCGTGGTGGCTACTGGTGAGAAAATCAAAACGATCGATGGCAGATTTTTTGAAGATTTTTTCAACAAGAGTACGACCGAAGCGACGAGAAAGACTGAAAACGATAAAGAAACCAATGGCACTGCCAATGATGGTGAGAGGGATGCCCCACCAACCAAAAAGATATCCACCAACGGCGCCAACGACTTGGCCGGGAATAGGGGCAAAGATGGTTTGGAGAATCTGAAGAAAAATATAAATGAGCGGCGAAAAAATGCCCAACGAACGAACGGTAGAAATAACTTTGTCGCGATTACTGAGCAGCGAAGTGAGCGGGCCAGTAGCGGTAATATCCCAAACGATATAGGCACAAAGCACAAGAACGACTAGGATAAAAAGGGCAAGGCTGGTTTTGGTTTTTTTACTGAGATTTTTCTTTAAAATTGACATGGTTTTTACTTGGCATACTCAATAGCACGAGTTTCACGAATGACATTGACTTTGATAACACCAGGATAGCTCATAGTGGCTTCAATCTTATTGGCAATGTCACGAGCCAGCTTGAGAGCGGTAAGATCGTCAATTTGTTTGGGTTCGACAATGACGCGAATTTCACGACCGGCGGAAATAGCAAAGGCTTTGTCGATGCCGGGGAAACTGGTGGCGATGTTTTCAAGATCTTTCATGCGTTCAGCAAAGTTTTCGGCGGAGATATTGCGAGCACCTGGACGAGCGGCAGAAATGGCATCAACGATTTTGACGATGATGGCTTCTGGTGTGGTGGTTTCGATATCACCATGATGAGCAGCAATAGCATGAACGACGTTTTCGGGCATGCCATATTTTTTAGCGAGCTCAGCACCGATTTCGGTATGCTTGCCTTCGATTTTGTGGGTGACGGCCTTACCAATGTCGTGAAGCAAGGTGGCAGTTTTGGCAACACGTTTATCGGCGCCAACTTCTTCGGCAATCATGCCGGCTATATGTGCCATTTCAACAGAGTGTAGAAGCACGTTTTGACCATAACTGGTGCGGAATTTCAGTTCGCCAAGCAGGTGAATAATTTCGCGCGGAATACCAACGACACCAACTTCACGAGCAGCATCTTCACCGGCACGCACAACTTCTTTTTCGATTTCCTTTTCGGCCTTGGCGACGGCTTCTTCAATGGAAGCGGGATTGATGCGCCCGTCTTTCATGAGACGCTCCAA
This sequence comes from uncultured Candidatus Saccharibacteria bacterium, assembly GCA_964345645.1. Taxonomy (GTDB): domain Bacteria; phylum Patescibacteriota; class Saccharimonadia; order Saccharimonadales; family Saccharimonadaceae; genus Nanosyncoccus. Next base: position 6,123 of record CAYFRK010000009.1, on the reverse strand, counting down.
GGCATAACGCGCAACTTGGCGACGAATGGGATCAAAGCTAGACAACACAACCATGCCTGGAGTGTCATCAACCATGATATCGACACCGGTGGCACGTTGCAGGGCCTGGATGTTACGACCTTCTTTTCCAATGATGCGGCCTTTAATGTCGTCATCGGGAAGTTTGAGCGAAGTGATGGTGCGATCGGCAGTCACTTCAGAAGACATACGTTCCATGGCGGTAAGTAAAATAGCTTGCGTGGCCTCATCGACATCGTGCTTGATTTCCTTTTGCTCTTTGGTGATCAGCGAAATTAAATCTTGCTTGACGTCATTTTGGGTCATTTGCATGAGTTTGTCGCGGGCTTCTTGCTTGGAAAGTCCAGCGATTTTTTCAAGTTTTTCGTGTTGCTTAACACGAATATCTCGAATCTCGCCTTTTAAATCTTCGACTTCTTTTGCCTGTTTGGCAAGGCGCTCGGTTTTTTTCTCAAGTTGGTCGAGTTTGCCGTCGAGAGTGGTTTCGCGCTCTGCCAGGCGGTTTTCGGTTTTTCTCCATTCTTTACGACGGTCAGATTCGTCTTGTTTAGATTTTTCGGCGATATCGGCAGCCTCTTTTTTGGCAGCAAGCACAATATCGGAAGCTTCGTGTTTGGCCTTTCTGATGAGATCGTCAGCCTTGTTTTTACCCCCTTTTTCGCGTTTTTTATTGAAAGCAAAAATGCTACCAGCACCAGCACCGATACCGAGCACTGCGGCGATAATGATTGCGGTTATTTCCATATACCTCTTTCCTAATTGTTGTTGTTGATATTTTTCTCTATATCAACGGGTTAACAAAAAATATAAAATTATGTAATATTCCGAGAATAATTATAACATAGAGCGTAAAACTTTGGAATGCTATTTTTTGATGGTGATGAGGCGAGAACCATCGGGTTGGAGAGCAAAGTGGAGGCGGTGACGGTTTGGGGGGAGAAGATTAGCGACGGAGTCAGCCCATTCGACAATAATAAGAGTGTGGGGCGCGGTGAGATTTTCGGCGAGATCATCGGCCATTAGTCCGGGATCAGAGAGACGATAAAAATCATAGTGAATCAGGGTGCAAGGTTGGTGATTTCTGGCAAAGGCGTAGCGTTTGGAAATAGTAAAGCTGGGAGAGGTGACAGGAGTTTTGATACCGAGGGCGGCGGCAAGATAGCGAGTAAAAGTGGTTTTACCAACACCAACATCGCCAACTAGCTCGACAACAGCAGGAAGTTCGAGTTGTTGGGCAAAGTCATTAGCAAAAGCCTGAAGCTCTGATTCGGAAGAAATTTGCATAGGGGTATTATAACAGATTGAGATGCTATAATAAAGGGTATGAAAAAGATTGTGGCGGTGTCGGGCGGGGTGGATTCGATGGTGCTTTTTGATATGTTGTTAAAAAAATACCCGCTTGAGGAATTGGTGGTGGCACATTTTGATCATGGCATGAGACCGTCCGCAAAGGCAGATTATGATTTTGTGGAGCGAGTTTGTGAAGAAGCGGGAGTGAAATTTGTGGGGGGGCGGGGCGAGCTGGGAGCGGAAACAAGTGAGGCGGAGGCGCGGGCAGCCCGCTATGAGTTTTTGCGAAAAGTGGTGCGAAAAGAAGGTGGGGAGATTTGGACGGCACATCATTTGGATGATTTGGTGGGTTCGGTGGCAATTAATTTGCTACGAGGAACGGGCTGGCGAGGACTAAGTGCTTTGGGGGCGAAGGATGTGGTGCGACCGTTTTTAGATCGAAATATATTTGAAAAAGCGCCACTAAATAAAAAAGATTTGCTGGTGTATGCAGGAAAACATGGTTTGAAATTTCGGCAAGACCCGACGAACGTGGAAGATTTGTATTTGAGAAATCGATTGCAAGAATTGGTGCGCGAATTTGGCGATGGAAAAAAACTGTTTGAATTGTGGGAAAAGCAAAATGAGCTACGGACGGAAATTGAAAAAGTGGTGGCGGAAATTTTAGAAAAGAAAAATTGGTGCGAACGAGCGTGGTGGCGAGAATTGGAGGAATCGGTGGCTTTGGAATTGTTGGCGGAAGGGTTAAAAAGAGAGGGTGTTTCCCTGACGCGGCCGCAACTACGCGATTTTTGGGAGGCAATCAAAAATTATGCGCCGGGAAAATATTTTAACCTGCCGGAAGGTCGTTTGGTAAAGATGACCAAACAGGCTTTTGTGCTATAATGAGCTTATGTTAATTAGTGGTTCAAAAATGGCGGAACTTAAGATACTTAGCCTGCATGTGGGTGGGCCGGCAGCGATGATCGAGCGCCTAGTGATTGATCCGAATAATCTGAAGGTAATTGCGTTTAAACTGGGCGGGCCGCTGCTACGGGGACGAGCGGAAAAGATTTTAGATGCAAGTGATGTGCGTGAAGTGGCAAATGTGGGAATTATTATTGATTCGCTGGATGATCTGGTAGAGACGGAAGATATTATTCATGTGGCAAAAATTATGGAGCTGAACTTTGGGTTGGTGGGGTTGAGAGTGAAAACAAAAAAAGGGGTGAAGCTGGGAAAAGTGGTGGATTTTACACTAGATACAGAGACGTTGATGGTGCAACAGCTGATCGTGCAGAGACCGGCGATGAAAGCGCTAGTTGATCCAGAACTGACGATTGCACGTAGTGAGATTGTGGAAATTACAGATTACGAAATTATTGTGAAAGACGAAAAGAAAACGGCGAAAGCAAAGGAGGCGGTGGAATTTACGTCGAATTTTGTGAATCCGTTTCGAGAACCGAATTTTTCGACAATTCATAGTCGAAACCCTGACGAATCAGATACTGAATAAGCTTTTGATCGTCGTATTTGGCGCGCTTTTTGGCGATGATTTTTTGGATTTCCTGTTCGTCGGTGCGCAGGTTTTGAGCAAGTAGTTCGTCGATGAGAGGTTTGGCAATGCCCTTTTTTGTCAGTTCAAGGGTAAGGCGTTTTCTTGAGATGCCTTTTTTGATGAAGCGGTTTTCGATATAATATTCGGCAAATTTGCGGTCATCGAGGTAGCCTTTTTTGAGTAATTTTTCGATGATATCATCTATATTTTCTTGGCTAAAACTAATAGTCGCCTTCTGGGGACGCTCCTCGCGCCCGCCGTCGCGGGGTTCGTCGCTTCGTCCTCGTCGTAACTGCGGATGACCCCAAAAAGCGCTATTGGCTTTAGCCTGTGACCGCGGATGTCCGTAAAAAGAGCTATTTGCTCTTCTTGCCAGATAATCGCGGGTTTCCTTGATGGAGCGGGGGCGAGTGAGCGCCCATTCAAGAGTGCGTTGATAAAGTTTGCCAAAATTGGAAGCGTGTTTGTAGGTGGCGAGCTGTTCGGCGGTGATGGTTTGGCCGCTTTTTAGCTTAAATTCGGCGAGTTGAGAAATATCAAGAGAAAAGCTGTATTTGCCATCTAAAAAAATGTTGGCACGGTTAGGGTTTTTGACGGCCTGTTTGATATCGGAAACTCGAAAAGAATCGGCTGCGCTACCAGCACTTGTAGGCATTGTATCACGTTTATGGTTATTTGTCAAGATTTCCATCATAAATCAAGGTTTTTGACAGGGGTGCAAAGTAAAATTAATCTTCCTTAGCGGCGGCGGTGCGGACTTTGGCTTCGATTTCGGCCATCAATTTGGGGTTTTCTTTGAAAAGTTTTTTGGCGGCTTCGCGACCTTGAGCAAGGGTTTCGCCGTTGTATTTGAGGAAGGCACCGGCCTTATCGATGATACCAAATTGAACGGCAAGATCCAGCACATCACCGACTTTGCTGATTCCCTCGTTATACATGATGTCAAATTCGGCGGTACGGAACGGAGCGGCAATTTTGTTTTTAACGATTTTAACCTTGGTGCGATTACCGGCGATGTCGTCCCCTGCTTTAATTTGGCCAATGCGACGAATATCGACCCGAACTGAAGCGTAGAACTTGAGCGCGTTACCACCAGTAGTGGTTTCGGGGTTACCAAACATCACACCAATTTTCATACGAATCTGGTTGATAAAAATGACGGTAGCTTTGGATTTACTGATGATGCCGGTGAGTTTGCGCATGGCTTGCGACATGAGGCGAGCTTGGAGACCCATCTGGGCATCACCCATATCACCGTCAATTTCGGCTTGAGGGACAAGCGCGGCGACGGAATCAACGACGATGAGATCGACAGCGCCAGAACGCACGAGAGTTTCACAAATTTCGAGAGCCTGTTCCCCGTTGTCGGGCTGAGAAATGAGAAGATTGGCGGTATCAACGCCGATTTTCTTGGCATAGGCAGGATCGAGAGCGTGCTCGGCATCAATAAAGGCAGTTTGACCACCCTGTTTCTGCATTTCAGCGATAGCGTGAAGTGCGAGAGTGGTTTTGCCAGAAGATTCGGGACCGTAGATTTCGATAATGCGACCTTTGGGATAACCACCACCGAGGGCAAGGTCGAGCGAAAGCGAGCCAGAGGATAGCAATTCGACATCGATTTTTTGAGCTTCGCCAAGTTTCATAATGGAGCCGTCGCCAAATTGTTTGGTAATTTGGGAGATTGCGAGCTCGAGAGCTTGGTTTTTAGCATCAGTTTTTTGAGTTTTTTCCACCGTTTTGTCAGCTTTTTTAGCCATAGTATTACCTTCCTAGTTAGTTATTATTTATTATACCACAGATGGTTGGGGTAAAAATAACAGTCAGGGAGAGCGGGCGCAAACATGAGGGGTTTAAGGTGGTTGCAAAAATAGGGGGATTTTGGTAAAATCGTGGCGTGGTCTCGTAGTATAACGGTTAGTACATCGGGTTTTCATCCCGACAACGCGGGTTCGACTCCCGCCGAGATCACCATTTTTATGCCAATGGCATAAAAATGGAAGGGCAAACTTGCGAGCGTGTAAGCAAGGAAACCTACCATTTTTTTATGTTATTTTGTGCCTGCGGGCACTTTTTTTGAAAAAAGGGATTGTTTTTTGAAAAAGTTTATGGTAAATTAGGGGTAAGAGAAGGTCAAAAATAAAAAAATAACTGCGAGAGATAGGAAAAATTTATCTCAATGAAAGTTAATTTGCGGAGAAATCTGGGAAAGCTAATTTTTTTGGTTGGCTTTTTAATAGTAGGGGGCGGCATGTTGATGTCGTCGGCAAGAGCGGAGGGGGAGTTCCCGGCAGGGAGGTTGGAAGTAATGGCATCACAAGACGGAGTAGATGATATATGTTGGGCGTGCGCTATAAATACGATAACAAAAACTACGGATGGCGGGGCAATCGTAGGTGGCAACAACCGCTGGAGAGATGGAGTAGAATATGGATCAATGTTGATCAAACACGAATCGGCGGAAACCAGCGATTTCAGTAATTTTGCACCGAAAACTGGTGAGGGCGGCTGGTCGATATACGATGGGGCGGGTTATAACTTGTATTACGAAATGGGATATACAAGCAATGAGGCAGGCGAATCACTGACGCTAAATTTTAACGATGTAGAAGAGTTAACGCCAGATGAATATGTGGCGATCGGGGCAGGGTGGAACAGTAATTTAGATGCATATTTCTTAAAGTTATCGGAAAGAACAGAAGATCTGAAGGCAGATGGTGAGGGATATGTGCATCCGAAAATTGTATCTTCGTGGAGATTTGTGGGGGAAAGCTCTACCAAAGGAAAAGTCTTTTGGTCAATTAAAAAAGACAATACGAGTGGTGAAAATGATTATGTAGTGCTTGGCGCCGAGGACGGTACTGGCAGCCAGAAAAACATATTTGTTATGAAAGTGCGCCTACCAGATCAGGTGGGTGGGGTAATTGGAGATGAGGAAATCATCTGGAAAAAGCCTTTGGGGAGCGTTGGTTTTTCAGAGGAAGGTATTGAAACTAATCTATTAAAATTGAATGACGGGCAGTATGTAGTAAGCTATGTGACGACAGAAGAAGGCAAACAAAAAGCTCGATTGGTAAAATTGGTGGAAGTGGAAAATGCGGGTGTGTTGAATGTGGAAGAGCGCTGGAATAGAGAGGCTGGAGATAACATTTCATTACTATCGCGGATTATAAAGGCGGAAAATGGCGCCTACGTAGCAGTAGGAGTAAAAAGAGAAAATGATGCATTTAGTGCTGTGTTAATGAAATATAGAGAAGGTACGGAGGGGGGAGTGGAGGTGC
>CAYFRK010000008.1:0-39135 GCA_964345645.1 uncultured Candidatus Saccharibacteria bacterium | reverse complement strand
TAAGATAGGACGGACCTGTACGGCGACAGGAAAAATTAATGAGGTTTATTGGTGTAATAATCAGTCTGGAGAAAATGAAGAGGCTGGAGCACAAGCGATTTTGCGTGTCGTGGAAGAAATCTTAGATGTAAATATTCAATATTATGCGCACCTAAACTGGGGGGCACTAATAACAATAGTGGATACTTTGGGAGGAATTACGGTAGTATTTGACGAGGATATTTTTGCTGCCTGTAAAGATATGGGGGTTTATGCAGATATAGAAAAAAATACTCAAGTAGCCTTAGACGGAAAACCTGCTTTGTGTGTAGCGAGGACAAGATATGGCACTCCCCGTGGCGATTTTTCGCGTGGAGCAAGCCAGCAAAAGATTTTAATAGCGCTAAAAGATAAGCTCCTGGAAAAACAGCTGGGCTTGACTGAGGCGTTGAGTCTGATGGGGGCTTTGGGAGACAATTTAAGGACCAATTTTTCAACAGAAGAAATTAAAACTGGATTACATATTGCGAAAGAATTTGACATGGGAACGGCAAGACAATTAACGCTGAGCGATTGGTCAAAGAAAATTTCTTATGTCAAAACCGCGAACATTAATGGTATTTCTTATGTGGTGCCCTCGGCGGGGGTTGGTAATTATAGTGAGATTCAAAAGTATTTAGCGCATGAAATGATTAGTGATCCAGTAGTGCGCGAGGAGGCAAAAATTTTACTATTGAATGGTTCAGATCAAACTGGAGTAGCAACACAGGCTGGACAAGAACTAGAAAAAGAAAGCTTTATTATCTCTTATATTAGCGATGCGCCAGAAAAATTAGAGAAAAAGGGATATCATGTTTATTTAATCAACGAGGAAAAGAGGCTATCATTTGAGGCGCTGAAAAAACATCATGAAGAGGGCGATAAAAAAGTTTACGAACACGCAAAGGAAGACCTGCAAAAAGGGGTGGACACAAAAAATTATGATATTGTGATAATTATCGGTGGAATAACAAAAACGGATTAAATCTTAGAGATAATGAGCTTACGTTCCCTGCCCTCTCCTTCGGAGTGGGTGGTGATATCGGAATAATCTTCGGCAAACTTATGAACAACGCGACGATCAGCGGCATTTAGATCCAGAACCATTGGTTCACCAGTGGCGCGAACTTTCTTGATCCAATCTTCAGCGCGTTCGGCAATACGGTCGGCACGTTGACGCTTATAGTCGGCAATATCAACATTAACGCGAGTAATTTCACCCTCACGTGCCACGAGAGCCATAGAAACGATGTGTTGAAGGGCGCGCAGATTATCAGCGTTTTTGCCAATTAAAAGTGAGTTAAGAGAGGTAGACGGCACAGAAAGCTGGATTACCTCGTCGTCGAGCGTGGAATAAACGGCTACGTTAATGCCAAAAAATGAAAGTAAGTCTTCAAGATATTTGGTGGCAAAGCGTATGGATTCGTCTTTATTCATAATAATTCCTTTGTTTATAATTTATAACAAACTTCATTTTTTTCTCCTTTTGCGGTCTTTGGCGGAAATACGGGTGATTCTAGTGCCGGTTTTTTTATTTTGAATAACTTCGGCCTCTTGAATTTTTTTCAATTCTTTTAAAATAGCCTTGTCGGCAACGGCATCCATTTCTTCTTTACTCATGGCAAAAATAATCCTCTGTTGGATAGCAGCAAAGGAACTAGAAAGCAGATAATAAAACACTAGGGCGCCGGGAAGGTTAATCATAATCATCAACATCATGATGGGCATCATTTTAGACATTGAGCCGGACATCATAACGTTCATGTCGGATTGGTTGGGCTCTTTACCATCGGCAGACTCTTTGACAAGCTCTCGAAAACTCTTTTTCTTGATAGATTTATCAGTAGGACTTTGTTGTTTGGTGAGAAAATATTGAACTAGGGCAGAGAGAATGGCAAAAAACAAGATGGCAATTTCACTGGCATTAGAAAAGCCGGCCTTAGCATCAAGATTCACTACACCAAAAAGCTGAGGATGAAAATCATATCGAGCTTTTTCTTCGACGGGAATGTCTTGGTTGGCAAGATCAGCAAGATAGGGTTTTTGTAGATCAATAACGTGATCAACTCGTTCCAAAGAACGCACTGGGGAATAAGCGCGCAGCTCAAGATTATCTGCTGGAGAAGGAATAACAATAACGCGAATAGCAGTATAAAGAGCAATAAAGATTGGAAATTGAACGAGAAGAGTCAAAACCGAACGAAAAGGTTTAACATTATATCTTTTATAAAGATCCATGGTTTGTAGAGACTCAAGCTGGCGATTACCGTTGCAGTTTTTTCTGATTTGAGCGAGCTCAGGTTGAATTTTGCGCATCAGTTTGGTTTGATGAAGCTGTTTTTTAGCGAGTGGCCACATACAGAGCTTGACGAGAATAGTAAAGAGAATAATGGCGAGACCAAAATCGCCGACCAGATTATAAATAATAAATAAAATGTTGGTAATGGGGCGAACAATAATAAAATCAATAAAATTAAAGGGGCTGCCAGTTATAAAACTACCAACAATAAAACCAATAACAATAATATAAGTAAAAATTTTCTTAACACTCATTTGTTTTATGATTATATCATACTTTCATCGAGAAGGGACTTGATGGTGTTTTGAAGTTCATTAAATGGCATATCTTTTACTTCTTTAGAATAAACAATAAAAATGTAGTCGGCTTGAGCGTTTTTTGGAAGGTTTAGCCGAATAGCTTCATAAACCCGGCGACGAATAGCATTGCGACCGACGGCAGATTTTAACACTTTTTTAGAAACTACTACACCAAAGCGTAAAAAACCTCGCTCGTTTTTAGTATAAACAAGTGATATATAGGGGCGACGCAGGGTTTTTCCCTTTTGATAGGTGTGTTTGATTCCGCCCCGAGAATGAAAGCGATATTTTCTACTAAGCATCTTAGGCCGAAAGACGAGCGCGACCTTTAATACGACGACGCTTTAAAACTTGACGTCCAGTTTTATTGGCATTACGTTTCATAAAGCCGTGTTCGGCTTTGCGTTTACGTTTGTGTGGTTGATATGTACGTTTTGGCATATAAATCCTATATTTTTATTATTAGCAAATATTTGTTTTAGTATATCGCAGATTTCCACAATTTTCAAGAAGTTTTCCACAACTTTATCTGAGCTGGTGGTGGGTAAGTGGAAAACTCTTCCCTGTTAAAATTTTATTTATTATACAATGTATATTTAATATATAAACTGTGGAAAAGTCTTGGTAATTTTGCTATAATTAAGACAAATAAATTCTGAAGTGGAGGTTTTATGTTTGACGTGTGGAAAAACGTTTTAGCTGAGATTGAGCGTTTAATTTCTCCTATGTACTATGAAACTTTTTTTGGACAAACAAAGCTAGTTTCAGTTGAAAATAAAACAGCAACAATCAGCACACATACGCCATTTGTAAAAGTTCAGTTAGAAAAAAAATATCACAATATTATAAAAGAGGCTTTAAAAAATAATAATATTGAGGTTGATAATATTAATTATATCGTTCAATCAACCAATAATTCAAAGCCCCGGGTGCGAAAAAATTTTTTGACGACAGAAAAGCGCGGAATCAGAAAAGCTTTCGGGGAAAAATTAAATTTTGAAAGTAATATATCTAAGACTAATCTGAATGCGCGCTATACTATGGATAATTTTGTGGTGGGGTCAAATAATGATCTTGCGGTGAGTGTGGCGGAAAATGTGATTAATAATCCGGGAACTAAATACAATCCATTTTTCCTTTATGGCGGACCAGGACTAGGAAAAACTCACTTGGTTCAGGCAATTGGTAACGCAATAATTCAAAAAAATCCAAAGATGAAAGTGTTATATGCGCCAATGAACCGATTTTATGCCGATTTTATTAATGCTATTAAAAATAAGCGGGGGGAGGATTTTTCACAAAAATTTTATAAATTGGATGTTTTAATTGTTGATGATTTTCAGATGATTATTGGTAAGGAAAAGAGTCAAGAAGAATTTTTTAATATATTTAATGAACTACACCAACGAAATAAACAAATTATTGTAACGAGTGATCGTCTGCCAAATCAGATTGAAGAGGTAGATGCAAGGCTAGCTTCGAGATTGACTTGGGCAGGAGCAATTGATTTGCAAATGCCAAAATTTGAAGATAAGTGTGCAATTTTGAAGTCAAAGGCGGAATTTGACGGGATTGAAATAGAAGATGAAGCAATTGAATATTTGGCGGACAGTATAAAAACTAATATTCGTGATCTTGAAGGTGAATTTACAAGACTACTGGCAATGTCACAACTGCGTAATAAAACACCGATGGAGCTGATAAATGAAGGTTATGTCAGTAATATTAGTAAAACTCACCGAGTGAGAGCTATCACGCCAAAACAGGTAGTAGAAAAAATTGCAAAATATTTTCAATTAACAGTAAAAGAAATGTGTGGAAAGAGTCGGGTGTCACATATAAAAACTGCACGCCAGATTGCAATGTATATATTATCTAAAGAATTACAGATGAGCACCACTAAAATTACGAGTGAAGTTGGGGTTAAAGATCACACAACTGTATTACACGGAATTAAAAAAATTGAGAATGATTTAAAAATTGATTTTAAATTACGCAGCCAAATTGAAGAAATACGAGAAAAAATCTATGGGTAAAAGTGTATTAAAAATGGGAATAACTTTGGGGAAAAGTTGGGGATATCTTGGGCAAAAAACAACCAAAAAATATAATAAATATAATTATGTTTTTAAATTGGTGGGGAAAAATGTAAAAAATGGATATATTTTACACAAGGTTTACACGTGGTTTTACACAAGGTTTTTTGATAAAAATTCCCTGTTGGAGGCAAGTTTTACATGATTTACACACAGCCTATTACTATTACTACTAAAAATATAAGAAAGGAAAAGGAAAAATGAAAATCGAAACCACACAAGAAAAATTAAACAAAGCATTAAATATCGTAAGTAGGGTAGCGATAGGAATTAAAGCAAGTCTGCCGATTTTAAATAATGTTTTAATAAAGGTAAATAAAAAGAAAGTATCTCTTACTACTACTAATTTAGATATTGCAGTAGTTAATTATTTACCGGTAAGTAATTCTGAGGATGGAATAGTAACTGTACCGGCGAGACTGATTGCAGAATTTGTAAATAATTTACCAAAAGGTGAAGTGGTTAGAATTGAAGCAAAAGGTACAAAAGTAACTGTTAAGGCGGGAAAATATAGTTCGGTAATAAATGGGGCTTTAGCAGAAGATTTTCCAGAAATGCCAGAAATTAATGAAAAAGAAGCAGTGAAGTTTAAAATAGGGGTGGATGAGTTTAAAAATGGACTTGGTCAGGTGATTGTGGCTAGTAGTAATGATATGAATAGGCCAGTACTAACTGGAATATATTTTAATTCTTTTGAAGGCCAGTTATTTGTGGCGGCGACAGATGGATATAGATTAGCAGAAAAAAAGTTATTAAATAAAATAGAAGATGAGGTGGCGGCGATTATTCCGACTTCTTCGATTCAAGAAGTTTTACGTTGTATTAATGATGAAACGGAAGAAATTGAAATATTATTAGATGAGTCGCAAGCGAGATTTAGATTAGGGGAGACGGAAATTACTTCTAAGTTGATTGACGGAAGTTTTCCAGATTATAAACAGTTAATTCCAAATAAAAATATTTCAACAGTGGTGCTTGATAAAGAAGAATTACTTAGGGTAACAAAATTGGCAGCGTTGTTTGCAAAAGAGGTGGGAGGATCAATTGTTTGTGCGGCAAAAGAAAAAGAACAAGAGTTTTTAGTGGCGTCGGTGGCAAATGAATATGGTGAAAATAATTCGGTGATTGAAGCTAAGGTGGGTAAAGATAATAAAATAACCTTAAATTCGAGATATTTAATTGATGTTTTAAATGTGATTGAGACGGAAAAAGTGGAGTTTGGTTTTTCGGGCGAATTATCACCAGTGATAATAAAAAACGAAAAAAATAAAGATTATACGCATATAATTATGCCGTTAAAGGTGTAAATGATTATAAAATCTGTAAAACTGACTAATTTTAGAGTTCATAAAAATTATCGGTTGGATTGTTCGAAGGAAACATCGTTAATTGTAGGGGAAAATGGTTCGGGAAAAACTTCTGTACTTGAGGCAATTTATATCGCGATGCAGGGAAAGTCGTTTAAGGCGGTAGATAGTGAAATTTTACGACGGGGGGCGGAGTTTTATAAGATTGAGTTAGAATACAGCGACGGAGAAAAAATAATAGTAATTTTTGATGGTAAAAAGAGCTTTTTAGTGGGAGATAAAAAGTTTTTAAGATTACCAAAACAAAAAAAATATCCGATTGTGTTATTTGAGCCAAGAGATTTGAATTTAATAAATGCTAGCCCAGCGCGGCGGAGAGACTATTTAGACCGCTGGTTTGGGCAGTTGGACGAAAAATATAGTAATTCCCTATCAAAATATAATAAGGCCCTTAAACAGCGAAATGAGCTGCTTAAACGGGATTTTTTGCGGGAGGAGGAGCTGTTTTCGTGGAATATATTGTTGGCGAAGTATGGCTCGTGGTTAATAAAGAGGCGAAGAGAAGAGGTTGATAATATAAATAGAAAAATTACAGAGGTTTATCGGTCGATTGCAAAAAATAAAGATACGGTTGAATTAAAATATACTGGTGAGGATTTTGATGAGTCGGAATATTTAAAACAACTAGAAAAAAGTTTTGAAAAAGATCAAATAATGAAATGGACGACATTTGGGATACAAAGAGATGATTTTGTGTTTTATTTTAATGGGGTGGATGCGGAAGGTTCGGCGAGTCGGGGCGAGGTGAGAAGTATTGTTTTAGCGTTAAAATTTATTGAAGCGGAGATGATTTTTGAGAGGTTAGATAAAAAACCGCTGATCTTGCTTGATGATGTATTTTCGGAGCTGGATGAGGCGAGACAAAAAAGTTTAATGAAAAACTTTAAAGATAATCAGATTATTTTGACGAGTGTGGAATAGGTTATTTAGAAGATAAATCCATATAGTTTATATGGTAGTCTTCTGGATTATAACCCCTATCTTTTATGCTTTGAAGAGCTTTTTCATAATTATTTCCAGTGTAGTCTTCTATATTTATAACTATATTATCTGAATTTTCAGAATAAGTTATTAAATATTTAGTATAAGAGTTATAATTATTTGAATAATATTCAACATCTATAGGTAAAGAATTAATAATTGGATTTTTTTCTAAGATTTTATTATATTTTGATTGACTATCTTTACAATTAAAATCATAAATAGATAATTCTTTTGATAAACAGCTTACATTAACTGTGTTGCCAGATAAATATGAATTATTTTCATCATCCGACCAATAAAAACTAATAAAATAAGATTGTTTAATTGAATTAATATCTACAACAAAATTACCAGAATAAAGATTTTTTTCTTTATTAAATTCTAAATTATGTTGTTTTTCACGAATTAAGGCACCGGATTTTGGTATAGATTGATTCTTATCAATATTATTTAAAACTGAATGATACAAGGAATTAAATACAAGGTCTTTGGTTAAAGTTGGTGTTTTTTTAAAAAGTTTAGAAAAATTATCTATTTTAATTTCCTTACCATATTTATTTGTATAAAAGATGTTTTTAAAAGATAAAATAGTAAAAAGTAAAATAATAAGAATAACACATAAAATGGCGAATATTTTTTTATTTTTTAATTTATCCATATTAATTACCTATTTTTAAATTTTTAAGATAAGCATAACTATAAGACCCATCAGTAGCCTCTTCTTTTGTTATTTCCTTAACTTGTATTTTTTCTAATCCTTTGCCACAATTAGCTTCCCCAAGAATGATAGTTTTATCTGTGATACCTAAAACAACCCCTGTATGACCAACGTCTGGATTACTAGCATGAACAGAGGTACTAAAAACAGCATAGGGTTGAGGAATATTTTTTCCATCAAGGGCAATACCTTTTTTAATAATTGCTGAAACTACGTCTTTTCCGTTAGGCATTTCATCCGCCGTGTCTGTAGTATTCTGTGAAATAAAATATTGACTAAAGGCAACGCAATTAGTAAAAATATTACCACCACAATTAACTGTAGTGTTAATATGATATTTATTTTCGGTTATATCATATTTGTCTACATTTCTAGCAATATTATCTCTATAATTATCCACATATTGTTTTGCTTGTTCAAGCGTCATTCCTCCCGATATTAAAGATGTTCCACCACACCTAGACATTTGATTTGAGCCTCCAAGAGCAGAATAAAGAACAAAAGCTCCATAATCACTATTAGCTGGACAAGTCATTGAGGCGCCATCTGTTTTTATTTGACACCAGTTTTTATTAAAGTTTGGATCACGGTTTTGATCTGCTCGGTTCATAACATAAGGAGATCCTTCGCCAAGATTAGCTTCTTGGTCGGTAAAACCGAGGGTTTTAGCCTGTTTTTTATATTGATCTAATTGTCCGTTATAAGAGAAAAATAGTTTTTTGATATTGTCGTCTTTTGAGAGGTCTAATTTATATTGAGCAACAAAATCTGCTGCACAATAGGTGTGATTTTGAAAATTATCATCAGAAGAGTCTCCTGGAGTAAAAATAGCTCCATGGTTATTAGTACAATTTTCTCGCGATGATTTAGAGGCAAACTGATATGGACCTTGACCATTACTTGGGTTTTCTCTTTGCAAATTAGACTCTCTTAAATGGATGGCTGCTAAAATTTTCCAAGGTATACCGCTTTTTTCAGCTGCAGCTTCATAAAAAGGACGGTTGGCTTCCACGGCAGCAAGTTGAGTATCTGACCAAACTTGATTTCCAGCATAATCCAGATTATTACCAGTTTTATTACCACTAATTTGATTAACTGTTGGTCCGATTTTTTGTAAAGTTTGATAAATTTTACCGAACCAGGCGTCGTAACCACCATTAGCAGATGGGTGAATTTTTTCTGGGTCACTATCAAAAAAGTTTTCTTGATAAGCAGACACCCAATCAGCGAGGTAAAAATGGTTAGGATTGTCTGTTGTGGCTTTTTGCAGAAGTTTATTACTGTCTGTATAGTTGTCTTTTGGTGTTTTAGAAGTGACTAAAATAGTTTTTACACCTCTGTTTTTAGTTAGTTCTAATAGCTTGTTTATTTGATCTTGTGTCCAGCCACTATTAGTACCAAGTGCAAAGACTAAATAAGACTTAAGATTATTACTGTCAATTATTTTTTGTAGGTCTTCTAGTCCTTGAGTAACGGTTTTTTCAACAACATTGTGTTCCAGAACTAAATTATCAGAAAACTTTTCTTTAATTATGGATTCTGCACCAATAGAATAAGAATCGCCGATCCAGGTAATATTTTCTCCAGAAGGAGCTATAGAGTGAAAATCTTTACAGTCATCATTACTCATTTCATCTGGATCGTAGAACATGATGTTATTCTCGGCGAACATATCAAGGGTGGCTTCATCGATGGCAAAAGTGGCAATTGGGCCAGAAATCGCAATGAAAGCGGCTAAAAATACTAAAAGATAGGAGCGAAGTTTAGGATAACGCATATGATTTTATTATAACACAGACAGATAAAATTAACTATTGGATTTGTCGGCGGGGTTGGTGGTAATAAGAGACTCTTCAGTTTCAGAGGCGATAACTTGGATATGGACATGGTTGGGGCCAGCAAAGAAAAGGCCTTGGCCGACTGGGAAATTAGCAAGGCGCTTCTTTTCTTCATCGGTGAGCTTAAAGACGTCGGAGAGAACATCAACGGCGGAGGTGGATTGTTTTAAAAGAAGTTGCATAGAAGAGTTGGCGACGATGGCGCGACCCATTTTGTTGCTCATAAAGTCTTCAACGTCTTGAGTTATAGTAGTGAGACCAAGATAATACTTACGGGCGCGTTTGGCGAGAGAAAAGAGAAAGTTGGCAGAATCGTCATATTTCATGAGCTGCCAAGCCTCATCGACGATGAGGAGGCGCTTTTTCTTTTGAGCGCGGACGACGTTCCAAATATGGGAGAGAACGATATACATAGCAACGGGGCGAAGTTCGTCTTCAAGGTCACGGATATTAAACACTACCATTTGGTTGTTGATATTGATATTGGATTGTTGAGAAAAAATGCCAGCAAAGGTGCCAGTGGTGTATTTGCGGAGACGCTGGGCGAGCTGAGGACCGGTGCCTTCCATATGGAGAAGCGTGTCATAAAGATTGATGATGGTGGGTGGGGTAGATTGGTGGGTGAGGGGGTCGGAAGTGATGCCAGCGCGGGCATAGGTGTCAATCAGAGCCTGATCAAGATCAGCCTCTTCGTTAGCGGTGAGAGCCGGCACCATTTGGCCGTTGGCGGCAATTTGGTTGCCACCGAGCATAAGGCGGAAAAGACCGTGCAGGGTGACAAGATTGGCGCGCAAGGCATCGTTGGCGTCTTCGGAATCGACGTTTCTGGGAAGATCAAAGGGGTTGATGCGGACATCGGAGTTGAGACTGAGACGAATATAAGAACCACCAACAGCATCGCAAAGCTTTTGATATTCATTTTCAGGGTCGAGAATGATAATTTCGGAGCCAATCATCATAGAACGTAAAGCCTCTAGTTTAACGGCAAAAGATTTACCAGCACCAGACTTGGCAAAAACCACCATATTGGCGTTTTCAAGGCTAAAGCGATCAAAAATGACAAGACCATTATTGTGGATATTGATGCCATAGAGAATACCGTTGTCTTGAGTAAGATCAGCAGAGGTAAAAGGAAAACTTGTGGAAATAGCGCCAGTGTTCATATTACGACGAATTTGAAGCTGATCAGTACATTGGGGAATAGTGCTATTCATTCCCTGTTCTTGTTGAGAGCTAGCAACTTTAGAAAAGACCATGAGTTGCCCAAGGATAGTCTCAACTTTTTGTTGGACGAAGCCAAGTTCCTCAAGTGAATCAGCCCAAAGGGTGACATAGAGACCGAAGCGGAAAAATCTTTCGGCACCGACCTGAAGTTGGTCGCGAAGTTCTTCGGCATCAACAATGGCAGCTTCAAGCTCTGGATCACGGACCTTGCCCTGTTCGGCATTAACACTCATAGAAGCTTCGAGTTGGGTAACTTTTTTGCTGAGGTTTTTCATGATGACGGTAGTATCGGCGGGATAAATAAACATTGAAACGTCGATAACCTCATCGAGATTAATGATGGGCGAAAGCCAGCCGGTGAAGAGGACACGGGGATAGCCATAGATATAAATAGTGCGGCCATATTTAGTGCCGAGGCGGAAATAATCAGAATAGAGTTCAATGGAAGATGGAGAGATTAAATCACGAAGAGTGGTGATTCCCTGTTCGAAGGCGCGTTGAATATCGGCGTCTTCGGCGGCTTGAGCTTGGGCGGCGATTTCGGCGGGCGAAAGTTGTTTATTGTTGAACACGATTTTCTCCTTTCTTAACATAGGTGGTAGCGACTTGAGAAAAATCAACGAGAGGTTGTCGAACGGCAGTGTCGGGGTTATTGAAATTATAATAAAGACCGGCGAGCTGTCTGGTGTTAAGACGAGCAGAACGCACACCGATTTGGGCGAGGCCAGAAATGACGGAATTAACACGGTTGTTCATTTCGGTGACAGCTTTATCATAAGTGACGCGATCGATGCGGGTGACTTCGGGAGCTTTATTTTTACTAAAGCTCTTGAAAATATTTTTGGTTTGCTGGATGATTTTTTCGGCATCGGCGGAAGAATAATAAGGAATAATAACGAAGAAAGACTTGTCCATAATATTAACTTTTTGGGAGAGAATATCAATAAAATCAATATAATCGTCCATAAGAACGCCGAGGAGCATGTTGTCATTGTTGCGACGAATATCCATGAGTTTGTTGATATACGGACCGATATCAACGCGCTGAGAGCGAACGAAGATTTGAGTGGTAAATTTTAGAGAATTAAGGAAGTTTTGATAGGAATATTCGACGGCTTCACGTTCTTGATTAGACATAAGGTCAAAGTTGATGGATTTACAAGCGACGACGGCACGAAAAGAACCATCTTTCATAATGACGAGATTATCACGGATTTCGGAAATCAGAAGGGTGCTTTGGGTGGCGAGAGAATCGTCGGGAGTAACATTAGCAGCGGCAGGAACGGGTGGCTGCTGGCTGTAAGCTGGCTGCTGTGCTGGTTGCTGACTTGGTTGTGGTGGTTGTTGATTAGTTTGTGGATTCATGATGCCCTCTTAACGTAATGATATAAATACTCCGCTATCCTTTTTGTCGAGACGTTTGGCTTCTTTAGAAATAGTTTCAACGGAAAAATCGGGGTTATTGGCTAGTTCAACAACCTCTGGTTTAGGCTGTTTGGGAGCGGGTGTAGTGGGCTGGACGATGGCGGAAGATTCGGGAATGGTGGGCTCGGCAGAAAGAGTTGGGCTGGTGGGGGGAGTATATTGATATTGGTCGGAATATTTACGAATGGCGGGAGCGGAAGTGTCGTCAGAAAGTTCGTTTTCTTTGATAGCAGTGCGCATTTGATTAACGACTTCTTCACGGCGAGAGGTGGTATCTTGGCTAATCATTTGATCAAGACCAACATTTTCGGTTTCATCAAAAATATCTGGAGTAGCAATAGCTTCAGCAACAAGATCATCACGCATATTGGAGGAGTCGCGGATAGAATAGCCCTCAGAGTCGGCAATATCGGCAAGGAATGATAGGCGATGAGTAGCTTCTTCTTCGGAAATGTTTTTAGTGCGAACTTTTTCGACAATTTTGGGTGCGGTGATTTGGATAGTAGATTCTCTTTGCCCTGGATTCCAGAGGCGCTTATTAGGTTTGAGGCGGAAAGAAATGATGGCCATAAGATAAGTTTCCATAGGCTGGTCTTTTTTGAGAGGGAGAGCGAGAACGGCGAAGAAAAGAATCAAGGGCAAAGGAATAAGGGCGAGGAGTGGAAAAAGTTTAAACAAAGCCACTGCAAGGGCAATTAGCCCAGCGGTAACAAAAAGATAGATCAATTGACGAAAAGTAAATGGGCCAAGCAGTTTATCGTCGGCCTCAACGTCTTGAGGGACCTTATATTCAGCCATGAACTAATTTTAACACAAATTAGCATAAGAAAGAAGAGCTAAAGAATACCAAGAATGGACTCGATCTCGGTGCGGAGAGTCTCAAGAAGGTTTTCATCGGCTTGGCTGTCGGCAAATCCGCGCGCGATATCTTCGGCGGAAGTGGGAGTGGGTTGGGCTTGACTGTTGGTAATGATGTCTAGGAGCTGGGTTTTAGTAATTTGATCGAGCGATTCGCTATGTTCGATCCGGCTAGCGAGAATGGCGCAGGTGTCATTAAAAGAATAATTACCGTTCAAAATTTCGCGAATTTCTTCGATAGTGCGGTCTGGGCTATCTTGATAGTTGCGATTGGCGTGATAGCGAAGATTTTTTAAGATTTGGTCATTAAGAGAGGTATAGTCACCAGAACGAGCTGGGGCTTCAGTATTAGGTGCGTTTCCGCGAGTGCGCAATTCCTCAGCGTTTTTCTTAGCTTGTTCAGCCAGTCTTTTAAGTAGAGATGGGTCGGTGGTGTCATAAATAGAGGAGTTAGATTGCCCAATGATATTAAAGAGTTCGAGCATATCGGAAAGAGCTTGGGCTGTGGGCGGCTTTTGATTTTCCAGAATATTTGGTGACAAAGTACGGTTGGTAAGGCTGAAGAGCTTTTTGATAGTACCAGGAATAAGATCGTGAAGAATGAAGTTTTTCTTGTCTTCGAGAGTGGGGTTTTGGTTGTTGGGCACTTCTTGCCAGCGACCATTTTCGAAGCGTAGTCCGCCGAGCTGCTTTTCTTTTACATCGAGATAGGAATTAATATCTTGATCAGAGATGAAACTTTCAAACGGAACCCAAGGCGTGTCTGGGCTGATGCCTAAGTACTGGGCGGCCTCGGCGGTGAATGTATCGTCGGCAGTTTTGAAAAGCTCAGGATAAGCAGAGACGAAAACCTTATTAAGGTCGTTGATAATGAATTTATCGTTGGTGAGAAAAGAAGAGGCTTTGGTGGCAACTTTGAGACTTTGGAGGTAGCCGATGGCGTGCTTGCCAGGAGAATCAAGAGTACCGCGGCTCATCATGGCGGCAAGCATAGGGGTGGTACCACCAGAGTGTTCTTTCCAGGACGTAATACTGCCAGCGATAGTACTGAAGTATTTACGGAGTGGACCACCTTTACCGACGGACATTTCGTAGAGGCGATTAACAGGATCACCAATCATAATATCGTTAGTTAAGAGCTCTTTCATGTAGCCGTTGTCGTTCATATAGACACGTTGGACAGGTTCGCCACGGTCGTTGGTCATATCAAAGTAGGCAACATGATCACCAGAAACGGGATCTCTTTCGTATTGTGTCCAGGGAACATAGCGCTTACCGGGTTTAAGGCGGAACATAGAGTCTTCAATGACATTTTCGTTTTCATCGATGGCATAACCATCGGCATTACGGAGCTGGCCAGTGGCGGCACTATGGAAGGCGGCGCGGTCATAGCCAAACTTACTAATCATAATCAGAGCTTCGGCGCGACGACGAGATTCGGTACGGGCATTTTTCTGGATAGCTTGACCCATGATAGAGGATTCGCCTAGCAGACCAAGGTCACCAGCAGCGTTTTTAACCAGGCGGTTATATTCGTAAGGGCTACTGATTCTGGTGGTGGCGGCTTTAGTGTAGGCATCAAAGAGGAAGTCCTCGCCGGCTTGAGCGTTATTGACGGTTAAGAATTCTTGAGCGGCGTAATCCTTGAAGACTTCACCAGTTTGGCCGGCAAGACGCCTAGATTCGGGATTGTTGGCAAAGGTGGTGCCATAGGAAGAATCAACGTTACTAAGGCGCTGAGCGGCGGTAGAGGCTCGAAGCTTAGCTAAGCTGGCGCGCTTGGTATTGATAGTATATTTGTTGGGATTTTCCGAAAAGACGTCCAGGCCGTCTTCGCCACGACCAAGATAAGAGGAAGCGCGGTTGGCAATACGCTCTTTAATCATGTCGCCACGCTCGTCGGCCATTTGTTTGGTATTATATTCGCGGAGACCCTTGCGATATTCGAGATAATTCATGAGTTTGGCGGAGGGAGTGGTGTTGCTGCGAAGGTGTTTGGCGCGGGATTCGGCACGATGCGAATCAGCCCAACGACGGCTGGCGCCAAGGGGTTTAGTGGAAAGATTTTGGAGCTTGCTGCTGACAGCGCCAAGCAATGTGCCAGACATTTTCATCAGCGACCAAGCAAAGAAAAGTGGGAAAACCTGGACGGCCATACCAAGAATAAGACCAAAACCAGATTTGATGGTGGTCATCAAGATCCAGCCGGCGAGTTGTGAGGCGCCAAAAAGCAGGCTAAAAGTGGGGTAAAAAACCAGCATTTGGACAAAGAGATTTTTCCATTTAGTAAACCATTTTTCGGTGTTGGGTAAGAGATAGGTGATGAAGGCAAGCGGGGAGATCATAACTAACAAAAAGACCACTGCTTGACGCAGGGCGATGGTGATAAGGCCGATGACGATAGAGGCGATGGCGCCGAGGAGAATAGGAACGAGCATCCAGAAAAAAGCGCCGAGACCACCAGACATGCCGATGGCAATACCGCCAATAGCAGTAGCGCCGGTGAAAACGGAGACGAGGTCGGCCCAGCTGACATCAGCGACTTGGGCGACGGCGGGATTGTTGGCGATGGTGCTTTCTTGAACAGAGATAAAGAAATTGCGAAGGCTACCACCGAAGACATTGCTGAGGTCAACAGCGAGCGAACAGAGGAAAAAGCTGAGGTTGACTAGAATAGCGGCAATGATAATACGGGGGAGAGTGCGTTTAATGCCGTAGTTGGTGATGCCGAGCCCAGTAAATTGGGAGTAGGCGATGATAATGATAAAGATAATAAAAACGATGTTGGTGAGGTCGCGACAGAGAGACCAGACGATATGAATAGGAGAGCCGCTGTCCATGATGATGGGATTAAAGGCGAGTAGGTCTTCGATGGTGGAATAGACGCTGTCGATAGCTTTGGCGATGACGCCAGTAGTGGGACAGACAAGCCAATACATGGCTCCAGTTTGTTCGAGACAGAGATCTTTAGTTTCTGGTGTGGGGGTGGCTTCAGGTGTGTTTTCGGCTTCTTTAGGAGTTTTAGCTTCGGGAGTATCGGGAGCTTCGGCATCAGGGGATTCGGGGGTTTCAGGGGTTTTGGGGACAGCGATTTCGGTTGGCTGATTTTTTTCGATGGCGGAAACAGGGGTGGGGGTGAAGAGGGTGAAAAAACTAAGGACAGCAAGAATAGCCCCAAAAAGGGGCAGAAGAAAGCGCGTAAATAGGGGTAATTTAGTTTTCATAGACAGGTAAAAATTACGCTCCCGTAGAGCATCTATTATTATAGCACACTTGGTCAAAAAAAGCAAGAGGTATAACATAAATAAGCATAAAAACTATGGGAAGGGGCGGATTTGGGGCAAAAACTTGTGTTTTTGGGCAAAATAATGTTATGATAAAAACATATGAAAAAGAAACTTTTAATGTTGGTCGCGGTGGTGGCAATGGGGGTGAATGTATTAGGTTTGACGGGGGTGGCAGTGGCGGACGAAGTGCCAGAGGCGACGAATTGCGACAAGTCTCTTCTAGGATTTAAAGCCTGGCATAATGGATTAGGCGAATTTATGGATGACGATTGTCGTTTGACCAAGATGAGCGGAAATAACACATCGGAGGGGCAAAAGAATATATCAACGTTGATCTGGACGGTGGTGCTGAATATTTTGTTTGATATTTTTATGGCGATTGGGTATTTGGCGATTGGGTTTGTGATTTATGGGGGGTATATGTATATCACATCAGGGGGAGATATGGCAAAGGCGACCAAGGCGCGCAAGTCGATTATGTCGGCAGTAGTAGGGATTATTTTGGTGTTGTCGGCAAATGTGATTGTGGATGCGCTGGTGGGGATGTTAAATCAGGGAGCAGAATGTAAAATATCTGAAGGACTCTTAAAAGACATAGAATTGCCAAACTGTGAGGAAAAATCAGCGGAGTTGGTTGTGGCTAAGATTTGGAACAGCGCAATGTCGATTGCGGCGATTGTAACGGTGGGGATTATGGTGTCTGCGGGGATTACCTATGCGACATCAAATGGTAATCCAGAAAAAACTAGTAAGGCACTGCGGACGATTATTTTCGCAGCGATCGGGTTGGTGATAGTGTTGGTAGCGGCGGGAATTACGAATTTTGTATTAAGTTCAATGGGAGGAGCGGTACAGTGAAAAAACTAGCGATTTTAGCGGTGGTGCTATGTGGGGTGATAGGGGTGGCGTTAACGACACCAGTGATGGCTGGAAATCCGTGGAGCAAAAAAACTTGTGAGATTTTAGAAAAACAAGGCAAGGAAGACACCCCCGAATGGACAGCCGCGGGATGTAATAGTAGTCGTGGGGAAAGAGGGCTATACGAAACGGCAGCAAATGTTATCGGCATTATTAGTGGAATTGGGGGGATGATTTCGGTGATCATGTTGGTGATTGGGGGGATGAATTTTTCAACTTCGGCCGGTGATCCTGGTAAAGTAACAAAGGCCAGAAAAACTATTTTGTTTAGTGTGATTGGCTTGATTGTGTCTCTGTTAGCATGGGCGATGGTAAATTTTGTCTTGCAAAATGCGCGATAAGAGATTAGAATAAGGGTAATATTGAAAAATAATAATATCGTGGTATTATCAAAGTAAATATAAGAAAGGAAAAAGATGAAGATAAATCATAAAGTAAAAATGTTCGCGATGGGGGTGCTGATGGTAGCGTCAGCCGCGGCGGCAGCATTGCCGGCGTCTGCTGCGCTTGATGTTTATTGCCCGGATGGAGTAACAAGAGCGCCTAAAATTACAGATTGCCCAGAGTATACTGGCGTAGCTAATAAGGATACGGATTTAGTGAAGACAATGACGGGACTTATCAATGTGGTTATTGGTATTGTGGGCTTTTTGGCCGTGTTAATGATTATCTTCGGCGGCATTACATATACTACCTCGGCTGGTGATCCGGGCAAGGTAAAGAAAGCCAAGGATACTATCATGTATGGTATTATTGGCCTGGTAGTGGCACTTCTTGCCTTTGCAATTGTCAACTTCGTGCTCGCCAACGTAGGTAAGTAAGTTAGTCTGTGACGACTGGCCGGGCAGTGCGCCATAAGTTTTCAGAAACCGAGAACCGCCCTTTGGGGCGGTTTTTGTGGGGTGGTTTGCCGATAAAAAAGACCTCCCGAGCGGGAGGTCTTTTACTGAGAAAAGCTTATTGTACGGGAATCTTTTTGGGGGTTTCGACCTTTTCTTTGTCAAAAGTGATGGTGAGTACGCCGTCTTTTAGTTCAGCTTTGGTGTCGTCTTCGCGAACTTGGGCTGGCAAGGCGATAGTGCGAGAGAATTCTCCCCAATAGCACTCTTGAATATGCCAACGAGTGATGTTGTCTTCGTCACCACCGCTTAAAATGCCGGAAATGGTCAAGATGTTGTCTGAGATGCTAACATCAAGAGCATCTTTAGCAATACCAGCGGTGCGGGCTTTTACTACTAATTTGTCGGCGGTTTCATAGACATCTACAGCGAGTTGTCCAGGAAAATCGTCGGTATCTGCCCACTCATCTTCGTCTGATAGTTCGTTGGTTGCTTCAGCAAGCGCTTCTTCCGCTTCTTCTGCAACAGCAGCGTCTTCATTACTGAAGGCAGCTAATAGCTCGTCATCCATCAGCATGTCATCGTTATCTGTACGAGTCATTTGTTTGATATTCCTCCACTTAACTCTATTGTTATGCTTTATTATAAAGACATTCGTGGATAAAATCAATAGATATGGCGAGTTTTATTGTCAAAATTACAACAAAGTATAATGCTTTTGATTTATTTTGCCCGCACTGCTGTAGGGGCTGTGGCAGAATAGGGACAGCGCTTTGTGAATGTTGTAAAAATAACATAAACATAAACAAAATCAACTATTGTCCAAAATGTCACGAGTCGATAGGGTTAAAAAAATGTGAAAAATGTGACTTGCCGTTTGTGATGACGTTTATGGTGGGGTGGCAAGATGAGGTGATAGGTAAATTAGTGAAGGAGTATAAATATGGTTCGGTGAGGAGTTTGGCGAAGGTTTTAGCGGAGTTACTGGATAATTCCCTGCCGATCTTTGGAGAACAAATTGTGGTGGTGCCACTGTCGACGGTGGCGCGACACGTAAGGCAGCGAGGGCTGGATCATACGGATAAGATAGCGCGGGAGCTGGCGAAAAGGCGAGGTTTTGAGGTGGAGAGAGTGCTAGAGCGCAAGAAAAATGGGGTGCAGGTGGGGGCAAGGGCGGAGGTGCGTAAAAAGCAGGCCAAGGAGGCGTACCAGTTGGCAAAAAAGATTGATCCTAAAAAGACCTATCTACTATTTGATGATGTTTGGACAACGGGGGCGAGTATGACAGAGGCAGGAAAATTGATGAAAAAAGCGGGGGCGAAGAAAATAGTGGCGGCAGTATTAGCCGTAAATCGAGGTCAGCGGGAGCGCAGAAGTTTCTTCGGGCTTAGAACTGTTGTCGAGAGAGTTTAGAACGAAATTGACAATGGCATAAGAGAGAATGGAGATAATCAAGCCAATGATGGCATAAAGAACGGTGTTTTTAGCGTCGGTGACCTTTTCGCTTTTACCGCCTGAGACGACGTAGCGAAGACCACCCCAGATGAGCATCAAAACAGAGATAATACCGACAATATAGAGAGCGGTGTTGGTGATTTCGGTGAAAACGCCAGTGGCGCCAAAAAGATTTTCGGGCATACCATCGGCCCGAGCAGCACGAGCGCCTTCTTCGGCGGAAGTGAGTGCTAGGGCTTTTCCCATAAAAAGAGAGGAAACAGCGGCGATGCCGGTGAGGATTTGAACGATAGTTTTGGTGGTTTTTTTCATTAAAATCTCGCAGTTAATTATAAGAGCATTATATCACAATGTAAAAAATAGGGCTAGTTTTAGAGAATTTGCATAAGGATAATACCGATGACGGAAACGGTGGTGGCGGTGAAGTGGGTTAAAATGGCGCGGCGTTGGATTTTTTCGCGACCAAAGTTGGGCCAAAGAATGGAAAGGATGATGCCAAGCGAGAAGACAAAGATGGGGTCGAGAGTTTTTGCCACGACGGAAGCAACGGCTACGCTGGGGGCGAGAAATAGGGCGGCATAATAAATAAAACTACTGGCGACGCGGAAAATGTGGTTTATAGATAAAGTAAACCAAAAATGGAGACTTTTGACGCCGCGATTTTGGCGCACGACGTTTTTGAAACGGTGTTGCCAATTTTTGCGCAGGAGAGAAGCAAAAACGCTGAAAAGACCCCTGCCAAGAGTAAAATAAAACAAAACGGTGATAATGTCAAAATCTTGACTAAACTTAGCAATAAGCGTGCCGGCAAGAGCGCCGAGCAGGCTTTTAATCAGTATAAGACCAGAAGTTTTGGCTTTGTTTTCACGATTGCGACCTCTGGAAGAAAAAATAATGATCAAGGGAGCGATGATGACAATGATGAAGGCAAGAAGTTGCCAGCCGCTGATTTCTTGGTCGAGGAACATGCGCCCAAAAATTAGGTAAAAAATGGGCGAAATTTGTTGTAAGAGAGAGACGTTGGTGGTGTCGTCTTTACTGAGAGCGATGCGGTAAGGAATATTGGAAAGGCTGGTGACGGCGCCAACGAGAAGTAGAATGATGATGCTGGAGAGAGGAATGGTCTGGATGGGAAAAAGCAGAATAATGGCAAATGCGGTCAGGATATAGGCGGGACCGAGAAAAACTTTTTGCGACTGGGGGAGGCGACCCCTAAAAAACACATCGGCGATATAATTATCGGAAAAAGTGCAAAGAGCGCCGATGATGGAGGAGAGAATGACAAGTGTAAACCAGATAGAATTTTCCATGTTTGTTTATATTAGTTAGTACAAGATTGAGTATAGCATAAGAGGGATAAAAAGGCAAGGAAACAAAAATGGCGGAGGGTGGGAGATAAAATATCTCGGGCCTCTCCTTCAAAATAGCCTCTGGAAAGCAAGCTTTCCATAGCCTATTTTGGCGGAGGGTATAGAAATACTCCTCCTGATTTCCAAAAAATAAAATAGCAAATAAATTTGCTATTTTGCTTTTTGAAAATGGCGGAGGGTGGGAGATTCGAACTCCCGCTCCAGATCACTCCAGACTAACGATTTAGCAAACCGTCCCCTTCAGCCACTTGGGTAACCCTCCGTGAAAATTATTTTAACATAGAATCTCTTTTGGGACTAGAAATGTGATATACTATGGTTATGGTTAAAGATAGAGAACAAGAAATTATCAACTGGGATGCTAAGGAATATCTGGTAAGAGAAAAGCGGAGCGGGTGGTATGTGGGACTAGTGGTGGTGTGTTTGGTGTTATCTGGGCTGGCGATTTGGCTTCAAGAATATACTTTTTTGATTTTAGTGATTCTGTCGGCAATAGTTTTGATTTTGTATTCGGTGCGCCCACCAAGGGAGCTGCACTATTCTTTGAGTAGTAAGGGGATTTCTGAGGGGAACAGGCTATACAATTATGCCGATTTTAAATCTTTTGGCGTTTTAAAAGAGGGAGAAAATTTTTCGATTGTCTTGACGCCGCGCAAGCGTTTTGCGCTTCGGCAGAAAATTTATTTTCCGAAAGAAAAAGGCGAGAAAATTGTAGATGTTTTTGGTGGGAGATTGCCGATGGAAGAGGTGAAGCTGGACTTTTTGGATAAAATTGTGGATTTCTTGCGAATTTGAGAAAAAGTGTGTTATAGTGTAAAATAAGCATAAGTTTAATAAAAGAGGTGGGTTATGGACAACCAATTTAACGACGACGAATTGCAAAAAGCAATCGATGATATAACAAAAGAGGCGACGGCAGAAAACCAGCCGGTTTTTGAGCCAGCGCCGCAACCAACGGTGCCACCAGTGGCGGAGATGGGTGCGCCAGCGATGGATAATGGGCAGGGCTTTGGGGCACCAGCTCCAGAAAACGCACCAGCAGCTGAGCCAGCGACCGAACCAGTTGTGCCAGCAGAATCGGCAGCGGCATTAGAAAATGCTACAGCGAATTTGGGGGCGAATATGCCCGAGCCGGTACAGACCGAGCCGACAGCGCCAGTGGAAGCTCCGGCGCCAGCAGAAACTTTTGAAACGGTGGTAGAGCCAGCGCTAGGGGATACGGGAGGCTTTGAAAAGACCCGAGAAGATGCTTTGCGCGAGCTATTTCCTTTGATGGACAAGATTAATGTTAATCCAACGCAGAAATTTGATATTTATAAGGAAATGTTTGAGCTGATGAAGAGTGAAGACGCGGCAGATAAGATGCTAGCGGCGGCAAAGGATATTCCGGAAGATCAGATAAGGGCAGATGCGTTGATGGGGTTGATTGGCGCAATCGACGAATTGAAAAAATAATAGGCAAACAAAAATCCCCCAGACCGGGGGATTTTTTGATGGCGGAAATTAATACATTCCACCGCCCATGTTGGCGGGAGCCTCAGGTTCTTTTTCTGGAATATCGACAATGAGCGCGCCCATGGTGATAGTGGTCGCGGCAATACTGACGGCATTTTGCACGGCTTCACGAGTGACGCGAGCAGGGTCGATAACGCCAGCCTTTTTGAGATCGATAATCCCCTGTTCGGGAGCCATAACATCAATACCAAAGCCAGGTTTGGCCTTTTCGACTTCAGCAAGCAGGGCTTCGGCTCCAAGACCAGCGTTCTCCAAGATATGGAGGAAAGGAGCCTTGAGAGCGTTTTTGACGATTTTGGCACCAGCATCGGTGTCGGAGAGTTCTTTGGCTAGATTGACGAGGGTGACACCGCCACCTGCAACAATTCCTTCATCAAGAGCGGCTTTAGTAGCAGCGACTGCATCATCGACGCGGAATTTTTTCTCGTCGATTTCGGTTTCGGTAGCACCACCGACCTTGATAACGGCAACTTTACCAGAGAGGGCAGCAGCACGTTTTTCGAATTGCTCGCGTTCGTAATCAGAAGTAGCGAGATTGGCCTGGGACTGAATGAGTTCAATACGATCTTTGACGGCTTTTTGGTCACCAGCACCTTTAATGATAGTAGTTTCGTCTTTAGTGGCGATAACTTTAGCGGCAGAACCAAGTACTTCGAGACCAACCTCTTCGAGCTTGAGACCCTTATCGGCTGAGACGAGAGTTGCATCGGTGAGGATGGCAATATCTTCCATGATTTCTTTGCGACGATCACCAAAAGCTGGGGCTTTTAAGACAAGCGAGTTAAAGACGCCTTTGAGCTTGTTGAGAACCAACAGAGATAGGGCTTCACCTTCAACTTCTTCGGCGATAATGACAAGATCTTTTTTACCAGCTTGGGCGCATTGCTCAAGGAGTGGCAAAATATCACTGCCAGCGGAAATCTTTTTGTCGGTAACGAGAATAGTAGGCTTATCAAAAACCGCTTCGTTGCGATTCACATCGGTAACAAAGAAGGGGGAAGAAAAGCCCTTGTCGTAGCTGAAGCCCTCGACAATTTCTTGCTCCATTTCGAGGCCTTGACCGGCTTCGACAGTGACAACGCCGTCTTTGCCGATTTTGCTGATGACTTCGGCGATAAGCTTGCCAATATGCTCGTCGCCAGCGGAAATGGTGGCAACTTCGGCAACTTTTTTGTCGTCGCCGTCGATTTTTTCTGCCATTTTGTCGATATTTTTGACAACTTCAGCACCAGCGGCCTCAATTCCCTTGCGGAGTTCCATAGGATTGACGCCAGCGGCGACTAGTTTGTTGGCTTCAGCAAGGATGTTGTAGGTGAGGACGGTAACGGTGGTGGTGCCATCGCCAGCGACCTTATTGAGCTTTTGGGCAGCAGTTTTAATAAGTTTCGCGCCGATCTGCTCGCCGAGTTTTTCATCGGTGTTTTCGAGCTCTACGGCTTCGGCAACCGTGACGCCGTCATGAGTGATGACAGGGGCGCCATAAGATTTTTCGATGATAACGTTTTTGCCTTTGGGGCCAAAAGTGACCTTGACGGCATCGTAGAGCTGTTTAGCACCAGAGAGAATTTTGTCACGGGCGTCAGCTTCGTAATAGATTTTTTTAGCCATAATTTCCTTTCTTTTTATAAAGTAGCGAGGATATCTTCCTCTTTAACAATGACATATTCGACGTCGTCGATTTTAATTTCGGTGGCAGAATAATCTTTGCAAATGATTTTATTGCCAGCTTTGACGGACTTGACTTCGGGTCCGACAGATTCGACAACGGCATAGGCGGGCTTTTCTTTAGCGTCGCCGAGCAAAATGCCAGATTTGGTGGTTTCGAGAGGTTGCTCTTTTTTCGCAACCACGCGGTCTTTTAGTGGTTTTAATGACATAAAATACTCCTTTTCTGCCTCTATTGTAGCACAAAAATTAGCACTTGCAAGGCTTGAGTGCTAATTTTGTGGGATTTTGGCGATGTAGTATAATAAAAGCATGGGAAAAATGAAAAATTTATTGGAAAAAGTACCGTTTTATAATCGGTTGGTGTTGCCGTATCATTGGGCAAAAGCGATGACGGCAGGGGTAAAATATGGTTTTCCAGCGAAAAAGATGCGAGTAATTGGGGTGACAGGAACGAACGGCAAGACGACAACCTGTTTTATGATTTGGAAAATGCTAAATGAGGCGGGGCATAAAACTGGGTTGATGACGACGGTAGCTTGGGGGGTGGATAAGCTGGAAAAGCAGTTGGAGCATATGACTACGGTGGATGTTAAAACGCTGAATCAGAGGATGCAAAAAATTGCAGAGGCAGGAGCGGAATTTTTGGTGCTTGAAGTGACTTCGCATGCGATGGTGCAGTTTAGAGCATTAGGGGTGCCAATTGAAATTGCGGTGATGACGAATGTGACTCACGACCACTTGGATTATCACAAAACTTTTGAAAAATACCGTGACGCAAAGCGAAAATTGTTCAAAAAGGCCAGATATGGCGTGATCAATGCCGATGATAAAAGTGCAAAGTTTTTTGAAAAAGACGTGAAAGAATATATCAAATATGGTATAAAAAATGGAAAAATACGGGCTAATGAGATTGTTTTGGAAACTTCTGGCGTAAAATATGATTGTGGTGATATGAAGATAGAGACAAAAATCCCAGGGGAGTTTAATGTTTATAATTCCCTGGCAGCAGTGTGTGTGGGACAAAAATTGGGGTTGTCAAACACGGAGATCAAAAAAGGAATTTTGGCGCTGGAGGAAGTGGAAGGAAGGATGAGTCGTATTGAAGCGGGTCAGAATTTTGAGGTGATTGTGGATTATGCGCATACGCCGGATGCTTTGGAAAAGGTTTTTGCTTCGGTGCAAGGTCATAAAGGAAAAATAATTTCGGTGCATGGTGGTGCAGGGCGTCGTGATGAGAGTACGCGAGCAGAACGGGGAGAAATTTTGGGGAGAGAAAGCGATGTGGTTGTGATCACCGAGGATGATTCACGGGATGAAAACCCAGTAAAAATTGCAGAAATGTTTGTGACAGAGGCGGAAAAAGTGGGTAAAAAATTAGACAAAGATTTGTTTGTGGAGTTAGATCGCGAAAAAGCCATTAAAAAAGCTTTTGGGATGGCAAAAAAAGGCGATTTGGTATTGATTCTAGGAAAAGGACACGAAAAAACGATTTTGCGGGCAGATGGAGCACATGCTTTTGAAGATATTGCAGTGGTAAAAAAGCTGCTAAAGAAAGATTAGTCTTCGGGGTTGTAGTTGGCGATGCCTTCGATGATAGATTCGGAGGAAATACCAAGAGCGGTGGCAATGGCGGCGGCGCAAGCCATGTAAGAAACAGTGGGTTCGCCTGGTAAATAGGAGGCAACGGGGAAATATTCGGAGCCATAAGCAAGGGTGGCTTCGACGCCTTTTTTGTAGAGTTTGGAGCTGTTGATGCGAATATCGGCAGAATGTTCGGAACCATAAGTGAGGGTTTTTTCGGTGCCAGAGAATTGAGAAAAGTCGGCATAATTGGCATCGTCTTGGTTAAGGATGACGATTTTGGGGTTCATTTTGAAAAGAATAGATTCGTCGTTGGTGTATTCGTCAGCAGAAGGGTCGCTGAGGGAGGCGGGAACAAAGTCGGTGAGAGCGGCAACATGAATGGGAAGACCGTAAAAAACGTTGGCTTTGAGGGAGGTGGCGGGGGCGGTAACGATGGCATAAGAAGAGCCAGCTTTCCAGGCATCGCTGAAAAACTTGTGAAGAACGGCGGTTTTGATAGGTTTTTCAGAGGCAAAAACGGCAACGTGCTTGCCGGCAACGTTGAGAATTTGATGGACAAAATGAGCTACAGTGGATTTGCCGGTGGTGCCGGTAATGCAGATAATTTTGAGGTCGCGAGCAGGATTGCCATAGTAAGAAGAAAATAATTTGGCCTTGGCTTTTTGCGCGCGAGCTTTGATGTTGGCTTTTGATTTGGATTTGGGGGATTTTTTGCTCTTTTCCATAAGATAACTATAGCACATTTTGAGAAAAGTATGATATAATAACTGGCGTCGCAACAAAAACTGCGATGCTCATTTAATTTCTAGGTGGATGTGGGCTTGATTTTTAACTAAATCAAGTCGCTTCCACACCAGGATGTTCGTTGTAGCATTCGTCGAAAAAGTAAATGAATTTACTTTTTCTCCTCATTTGTGCCCGTAAGCTTTGACTTTCGGACACTGCATTCGTCGAAAGAAAAAGCAAGCCTTTTCTTTCTCCTCATTTGTGCCCGTAGCTCAGTTGGATAGAGCGTTAGCTTGCGGAGCTAAAGGTCGTAGGTTCGAATCCTGTCGGGCATACCAGATTAAAACCCCTAGGGGTCTTTTTTTTGTGTTAAGATAAGAGTGGAAGCGTGGCCGAGTGGTTGAAGGCGCACGACTCGAAATCGTGTAGGGTCGCAAGATTCTCGGAGGTTCGAATCCTCTCGCTTCCGCCAATAAATTGGCGTCAGCGACACGTCCCGAGGGGTGAGCGCTTCCGCCAAGACTATTAAGCGACTTCAAACCGATAAATAGATGAGAAAAAATCAATAGCACTTGCCATAATGCTTATATTTATTTTTTATAGTCTCAATATTATAATTAGATTGTTTTATGTTTGAAGAAGTCGCTTTTGCTAGTGACTGTTCTTTAAGTGAACGGCGTAAAAAACTGCCAGTAATTTATGGTTTTTTATTTTATAAATTTTGGGGAAAAATATTATGAAACGATTCAAAAAAATAGCTCTTACTATGCTGCCTGCGATATTGTTTTTGTGCTCAAGCAGCCTATCTCCCACTGTACACGCAGAGGGATCAGTAACGGAAAGTAATAATTGGTCTGACTTATGGAATGCTGCTAATGACCCAACAATAAAAGAGATGAGATTAAATTAAATTATAATGTTTCTTCAGGCAATACCTGTTCTGTTCCTTGGAAAATAACAAATAATAACCGCGTTTTAGATTTAAATGGCCAAAATCTCCAGACACAGGGGGCTTTGCTATCGAATCGGGGCAAAGTGTTTTAACGCAACCTCACACATGTTTTTTTGTCGTTGTGAGATTTGTTGCACTTTTGGCTTTGGTTATGAGGAGTCGACAGAAAAAGATGATACAATCTAATTAGTGGGGCGGAGAAGAAAAATATTTCCATCATCCTGGCTATTATTGGTTATTTATAATTTTTAAAAAAGTAGAAGAATATTTGCGGGCGATTCCGCCAAGATAGGAGAAAAAGATTAAACAAGGAACGAATCCACTACTCCCAACATCAGACGGCAAGGGTTTGAAGGGGGCTTATGAATAAGCAGCGCTGATGGATGATAATGCGAAGACTTTTAAGAAGGAGCCACCAGCTTCAGACGTCAGTCCGGAGGTTTTGGAAGACTTACAGAAACTTTTACTGGGTAAAAAGTGATAAAAAAGGAGAAAAATGATTAGCGTGTTTTCAAAAATAATTGCGGGGGAGATTCCCTGCTATAAAATTTATGAGGATGATAAAACTTTGGCGTTTTTGGATATTCATCCTGAAACGGCGGGGCATACTTTGGTGGTGCCAAAAACAGAGGTGGATCGGGTCTATGATCTTGCGGATGAGGACTATTTGGCGTTGATGAATACAGTAAAAAAGGTTTCCAAGCGTATGGAAGAGGTGCTGGGGCAAAGGACGCTTTGGAAAGTGATAGGGACGGATGTGCCACATGCGCATGTGCATTTGCTGCCGCTGGATGAAACTTGGAAATACGGGCGAGAAGTGAAGTTGTCGCCAGCAGAAATGCAGGAAATTCAGAAAAAACTGGCTTTTTAGGGCTTAAGCTCTAAGATTACAAGATTTTCAATATGAGGGGTGCGGGGGAAGAAATTGAAGGTTTGAGCGGAAGTTGGGCGGTATTTTTGCTGTAAAATGGCGATATCGCGTGCTTGGGTGGCGGGGTTACAGGAGAGATAAATGATGGCTTGGGGCGGGGTAGTAAGGAGTTTTTCAAGGAGTTTGGCATCGCAACCGGCGCGAGGGGGATCAAGAATAACAGCTTGATTGGGTTGGATAAAATCCAAAACCTCTTCGGATTTAGCCAATACTGGACGGGGGCGGTTTTTGGAAGATTCAAATAGCGCGCAGTTTTTTTCTAGTTCCTTAAAAGCGAAGGGGCTAGATTCGACAAGGGTGAGATTTCGGTTGCGAGCAACAGAAAGACCGATAGTGCCGACGCCAGCATAGAGGTCGAGAACTTGGTCGGTTTTGATGTGTTGTTTAATGGCTTTGAGAGCGAGCTCATAAACTGGGAGATTGATCTGAAAAAAGCTGTTGGGGGAATAAGAATAGGAAACTCCAAGGATTTGGTCGGTGAGATTAGGAAAAACAGGGTGAGGTTGGCGGTTCTCGAGTAATCCGCCGGCAACGTTTCCCTGTTGATCGCAACGCAAAAGCAAAGATTGATATTTACGGGCTGGTTCGTGGCGAGAATTAAGCTCTGAAACGATTCTAAGGGCTTCTGAGAGGATTTCGGGGCGTTCTAGGCTACTTGTGCGGATTTTGATTTTACGATGGCTACCGCGGGCGTGGAAGGCCAAATAGATGCAATGTTCGTCATTGTCCCAAAACAGCGAATATTCCATCTTGTTGCGGTAAAAATAGGGGTGGTTATCAGTGATGCAGGGGTCGAGCAGGGGGAGTTCGACTTTGGCTTGGCGAAATGACTCTTCGACCAGAGCGGTTTTGGCGGTAAGTTCGAAATCAAAAGCCATAATTTGCCAGGGAGAGGTGGATAGATAACAGGGGTCTTTGGCGGCGACGCGATGGGGCGAGGGGTTAGAGATTTTAGTGGCAACAGCTTCAATAAAGTGGGATTTTTGTTTAGTGACATTAAAATCTTCGATGATTTCACCAGGGAGAGCGTTCCAAAAAAAGGCTTTTTGGCCATTTTCGAGAGTGGCAAGAGCTTGGCCCCCAGGAACGAGTTTTTCAGTCTTGATTGTCATTTTTTAAGTTTAGCATATAATAGAGGTGTGGTTGGGTGGAAGCGGAAAATTAAAGATAAAAAATACGAGAACAAGGATAAGGAGATTTGCCGGTTAGGTCATTTGTTGTTGTGGCGAAAAGCACGGAGTTTGAATATTAAAAACTCTGAGTTGTGTCAGAAGTTTGGTTTGTCACGCTCGACTTTGGCGCGTCATTATCACAGTATTACGGAGATAAAAATCAAAGAAGAGCGGAGGGTGGTGCGGGAATTTCGAAAACAGATTGCGATGGATGATGATATTTGGACGGTAACGCGAAAATTATTGATGGTGGTGAGTAAAAATAAAGAGGTGATTAGGGTTTGCGTCAAGAGAGGTGAGGTGGTTTTGTTAAAAAAGTTAGCGCTGATGGTAAATGAGGTAGCGATGCAAAAATGGACAAGATACGAGGAGCGGGTTAATCAAATAGTGCAGAAACTAGGTGTTTATACGGTAGTGGCAGTGGTAGAGGAGTGGGCGGAAGAAGGTTTTTTGGAAGAAATGAGAGAAGAAAAGGTGCGATTGATAGCAAAAATTTATAAATTGATCGAAAAGAATGCTGTTAAGCTAGCGGAAATTTTACAGAAAAGTGGCTGATTTTCTGGGGTGACAAAAAAATAAAATAATGGTATGATTGAGGGCATTGGTGGGTCGTCGCCAAGTGGTAAGGCACTGGGTTTTGGTCCCAGCATGCGCAGGTTCGAATCCTGCCGACCCAGCCAAATTTAGGAGGTAAATGAGAAGAAAAAGAAAATTTAGTCCGCCGAAAGCTCTGGCGGTTTTTTTAATTTTTGTGTTGGTGACAGGGGGCGTGTTTTTAGGGTTTCAGTATGTAAATAAAACTGGGATTTTTAAGGTTCCAGGGGTGGTGAGCTACGACCAAAAATTGAAAGCGGAAGAAAAGGCACTGCTGGAGAAGATTTTTAATGAAGATGTGGTGTTAGATGAGGATGTAGAAATTGTGGCGAGCGAGTCGGAAAGCAAGCCAGCTGGGAATGAAAATCAGTTTTTGGTGGAAGTTTTTGTGCCGGTGACGGATTTTTATAGTTCCCTGACCGCGATTTCTTTGGAACAGGCGCAAGAGTTGATGCTAGCTTCAAGTGAAGAAATAAAGATGATTCCGATTGCGAAATTAACGAATAAAGAAAAGTTGTTGGCGATTGGTGAAGATTATTATTTGGAAAGCTTTAATAAGGGGGCGATTTTTCGCACAATTGAGATAAAAACTCGGTCGCGAAAATATCAGGAAGAGCTGAAGCCGCTGATTGAGGCGGAGCTAAAAAAGGATTTTCCAGATAAAGATGAAGTTTTGACTTTTGTGCAAACAGGGGTGATGGCGTTTTCGCGGATTATGAATACGAAGTTGGCTGAAAAGGGACCAAAACATTTTGCGGAAAGGATTGGTGGGTTTTTCAAGAGTAGAGATTTGGTGCACACGAGCAATGAGGCGTCGTTTTATGAGGGGGCGTCGAGTGCGGGGGCGACCGGGACGCCGATTTGTGCGAAACCAGCATTTCTAGAGACCATGCTAGAGTTAGGGATTAATATCGTGGAGCTGACGGGCAACCACAACAGAGACTGCGGGATTCAGGCGGCAAAAACTACGGTGGAAAAATATTTAGAAAATGAGATGAAAATTGTGGGTGGCGGGAGGTCAGCAACAGAGGCGGCGGAGCCACTCAAGATCGATCAAAAGAATAACAAAATCACGATGCTGGCTTATAATCAGTCGACAGGTGGGGCGACGCGTGATAATACACCAGGGGCGAATCAGTATTATGAAAATGTGGCGAAGCAAGATATCGAGGAAGCTAAGGCACGTAGAGATTTTGTGATTGTGGATATTCAGTACTATGAATGTAATGCGTATGACTCGCAAACAGAGAATGGAACTTGCGACCGTGCGAATTCATCGGCGGGTGATCAGATTGGATTTTTCAGGCATCTGATTGATTTGGGAGCGGATTTAGTGGTGGGAACATCGGCGCATCAACCGCAGACTTTTGAGCTGTATGGTGACGGTGCGATTTATTATGGACTGGGCAATCTGTTTTTTGATCAGTATCGCTGGCCGGGAACGACCAGAAGCTTGGTGTTGTCGCACTATTTTTACAAGGGAAAATTACTACAGACGCAGATTTTACCAACGGTATATGATAGCGAATTTCAGACGCGATTGATGGATGAGGCGGACGTTAAGTGGTTTATTGAGCGTTTGGTGAGCGTGAGGCCATAAAAAAGCCCCCGGTGACGGGGGCTGAGGCTAGTTTTTGTTTTCTGCTTTTTCGGCTTGTTTTTTCTGATATTCTTCGCACTTCTTTCGGTATGCGATATTTTCGTCAGCGGCTTTGTTCATTTCTGCCGCCCAGGCGTCGTATTCAAGATCGTCTCCCGCCCAGCGATCTGTAGGGTTGTCGACTCTGTTGTGCATATTTTGTTCCTTGTTTATGTTTGTAATGGTTATACCCTCAGTATAGCACACTTGGGGCGAAAAGTCAAGTAGGAAGAATAAAAAGGCCAAGAAAAAGCGGAGCGTGAGGCTCCGCATGGGGTGGGGCTATCCCCAGAATTCGTTTGCCAGCTTAAAGAAAATTTCTTTTAGGCTGGGGGCGAAAACGTTACCTTCTGGGGTGGTTATCAGCAACGTTCCTTTGAAAGCTTGAATTTGAGATACCGCAGTGTCTACTGGGTACTCGTATTTGACTGATCCTCGCTTGTCTTCTGCCAATCCTTTTATAAAAAGGTGATTGGCAACAAAGAAAACGCTGTCATTTTGGCGGAAATCTGAGTCTCCAAGGAAGTTGAACAGGCGCTCTTTTTCGTCCTCGCTCCCGAACTCCCACGAACAGCTGACGAGTCTTATAGGGTCTTTTTTCATAAAGCCCCCTCCTTCTTAAAAAGTACACTCAGCAATAGCCAAGATATGTTTATTATAGCACACTTTTTATTAAAAGTCAATAAGGTTTACCAGGGGAAAACGGTGTGGTATAGTTAAAGTATGAAATTTGCTACTTCTTATGAACCGGGGGATTTTGAAACAGACATTTATGCGGCTTGGGAAAGCAGCGGGGTGTTTGCGCCAAAAATTCGGCAGTTTAATGGGGACGAAGACGATACGGGGCGGGCTTATAGTATTGTGATGCCACCCCCGAATGCGAACGGTGATTTGCATATTGGGCACGGGCTGACGGTGGCGATTGAGGATGTTTTGACGCGCTACCATCGCTTAAAGGGGTTATCGACTTGGTACATACCAGGGGCGGATCATGCGGGTTTTGAAACTTGGGTGGTGTTTGAAAAAGTGTTGGAAAAGGTGGGGCGTTCGAGATTTGAATTTACGCGAGATGAGCTTTATGGTCAGGTGTGGGATTTTGTGCAACAACAGAGGGGTGGAATGGAGTTGCAACTGCGTTCGCTGGGGGCATCGTGCGCTTGGGAGGATTTGACTTTTACGTTGGACGAAAATGTGATTTCAAGGGCTTATACGACGTTTGAAAAAATGTGGCAGGACGGGATGATTTACAGGGGTGAGAAGTTGGTGAATTATTGTCCAAAACATCAGACGGCGTTTGCGGATATTGAGGTGGTACATAAAGAGGAAGAGGGGTATCTTTGGGATATTAAATACGAGATTGAGGGAGATGGGGGTTATTTGGTGGTATCAACAACGCGCCCAGAGACGCTGTTTGGCGATACGGCGGTGGCGGTGAATCCTGAGGATGGGCGTTACAGGGAGCTGGTAGGAAAGCGGGTGAAATTGCCGTTGACGGACAGGATGATTCCGATTATTGCCGATGAGCATGCAGATATGGAATATGGAACAGGGGTGGTAAAAATTACGCCAGCGCATGATTTTGATGATTTTGAGGTGGGGGAGAGACATAATTTGCCAAGGATTCGGGTCATAGATGACGCAGGGCATATGGTGGGGTGTGGAGAGCAGTATGATGGCCTTTCGACCGAAGAGTGCCGTAAAAAGGCTCTGAAGGCCTTAAAAGAGCAAGGTTTGCTTCTTGGAGAGCAGAAAATTACGCATGCGGTGGCGCACTGTTATAAGTGTGGTGCGACAATTGAGCCGACCCTGAAAGAACAGTGGTTTATTGATGTGGAGAGGTTGGCGAAAGGGGCGATTGAGAGATTAGAGGCTGACGAAATTAAGTTTTATCCAGCGTCGAAAAAACAGGTATTGATTGATTATCTGAAGGGGTTGAAGGATTGGAATATCTCAAGGCAGATTCCGTGGGGGATTGCGATACCGATGTTTAGGAAGATTTCGGAAGAAGCAACGGATGCGCCAGAGTGGATTTTTGATAATCGAATCAATTTAACAGAGATAGAAGTGGGCGGAGTGAGATACGCGCGAGATGAGGACACGTTTGATACGTGGTTTTCATCGGCGCACTGGCCGATTGTTTGCACGGATTGGATGGAGGGCAAGGAAAATCCTTATTATCCGCTAAATGTGATGGAAACAGGGGTGGATATTCTGTTCGCGTGGGTGGCGAGAATGATTATGATGGGGGTGTATGTAACGGGTGAAGTTCCCTTCCGTGAGGTGTATTTACATGGTTTGGTACTAGATGCGCATGGCAAGAAGATGTCGAAGTCGAAGGGAAATGTGATTAATCCGATTGAGATGGTGGCAAAATACGGTTCGGATGCGTTTAGGTTAGGGATTTTGCGCGGGCGATCAGCAGGGATGAATCAGGCGTTTTCGGAGAATGCAGTAGTGTCAGGGAGGAATTTGTGCAATAAGTTGTGGAATGTGGCGCGGTTTGTGCAAAGCGTAGTGGATGAAGCTAACGAATTACCTTCTTCGGGACGCTCCTCGCGCCCGTCTTCACGGGGCTCGTCGCTGCGTCCTCGTAGCGACTGCGGATGCCCCTCAGAAGGCAATTCCGTTAGCTTAATACTAGATTACACAACTGAGAATATGGGGGAGGATTGGATTTGTCGGGAGATTAACGAGTGCGTGAAGGCGGTAGAGAAAAATATGAAAAAATACCGTTTTGCCGAGGCGCTGGAAGGGCTTTATTCCCTGGTGTGGGATAAATATGCGGATTGGTTCTTGGAGAGTCAGAAGATATTTAAAAATACTTCCCTTCTCAAAGTAACTTTGGAGCAGGTTTTGATAGCCTTACATCCATTTGCGCCATTTGTAACAGAGGCGATTTGGCAGAACTTATCTTGGACAGAGGGGATGTTGATTACACAGGAATGGCCACCTAGGCTGAACTATGACCCGATTTCGGCGGGTTCGTTTGAAAGCTTGATGGAGGTCGTGTCAGAAACCAGAGCCACCTTACAGGCGCTCCCAGGGGGTAAGAAATGGGGGTTGTTGTTTGGTGATGATTCCCTGGTGCGGGATAATTCCCTGTTGGTGCAATCTTTGACTAAGGTGCCGTTTTTGGCGTCGGTAGAAGGGCAGCCTAGGGGGTTGAAATTGGCTTTGGCAAATCGGGAAGTGTATTTGGATGTGCCAGAAAAAGTGGTGAAGGAATACAGGGAGTCGCTAGAGGAGAAGATTTTAGCGGTGGGGAGAGAACTAAACGCCCTAAATGAGCGAATCATGAATCCGAATTATGTAGAGAAAGCACCGGCGGAGTTGGTGAAAGAGACTCGGGATGCAATCGTGGAAAAAGAAAAGTTAATTGATGGTTTGAAAAAGCAATTGGAAGTAATAGGCTAGGGGTGGATAGGTAAAAAGACCCGCCGAGGGTCTTTTTTTGTGATTTCATGCTTGGGTGATTTTAAGAGTATAAAAATCAATTCTCACGGATGAAACACGTGAAACTGATTGCTTTTATAATGGTTATGTTAGATTAGCATTGACACGCTAAAGCTTTTTATGATATAACCACTAGCTCAATCTGAGCTCACCTACCCAACTCCCAGAGATCTGGATGTTGGTTATGTTTATTATATAAAATGCGGGTTGCTAAGTCAATTGGTTGCTAATAATAAGGGAAGAAGATTAAGTTAATGTGAAAAAATGTGGAAAAGAGGCTATTTTTGCAAAAAAATTTCGACGCTGCGCGTCAGAAAAGCGGTGTGGTAAAATAAAGGTAATGGCATATATCAGAAAATATGAAACAGGTTCGGGTGCAACAGGGGTGCAGGTGTGCTATAAGGAGCAGGGAAGAGTAGTGAAAACGGTGCATGTGGGATCGGCGAAATCAGAGGTGGGGTTGGTGAAGTTGATGAAGAAGGCGCAGGGGATTATTGATCAAGATAAAAATCCGTTGTTTAATTTGGGTAAATTCGATAAAAAATAATAATTTTATTTACGACTTAATTTACGCAATAGGCGGTTGAGTTTGCGGAGGAGGGAATAGAGGTGGTATTTTTTGCGATCTAAGACGAGATCATAAGTGCCGCAGTAGGTGACTTCATGTCCAGAAAAAGTTTTCTTGAAGGCGGTGAAGCCAGCCCAGGGGTGACTTTTTTTCGCGTTTTCAGGGGCGATACCCCAGAAATCAAACTTTTTTAAACCTTTTTCTTTAGCATCAACTAACATTTGGGCAACAAGGATACTGTTGGCGGCTAGCTTGCGATAATTATAGTCTGAAGCGGCTTGCATGTAATAGCGAGTGTCTTGATTGTCAAAAATCAGAACAGCGGCGATACATTTATTTTTATATTCTGCGGTGTAGAGGGTAGCGAAGGGCTGACTTAGCTCAGCTTTAAGATAAGAGGTAGGAAAAACACCTAAGCCCTTTTTTGTGGCGAGTTGTTGCTGAAGAGTGGTAAGTTTATGTACGTCCTCGGGGTTTTGGGAGGCGATAATTTTGATGCCTTTTTTTGCGTAATTATTAAAATAACCTCGTGTTCTTTTTGGGATTTTGGTAAGTGGATCGTCTGATAAGTCCACTATCCAAGTCTCTTTAGGGTTTAAATCTTGGGATTTTTTGACGAGCAGCCCGTGGAAAATGGTGTTTTCACGCAATCTGCGGGCGTTTTTAGGCGTTTGAGGTTCAACCCTGATAAAGACGGCACTTTGTTGTTGCGCAAGGCTTTTAAGGTCTCTGATGGCTTCGGAGAAGGCTTTAGGAGAGTCGGAACAGGGTCCGTAAGGGAGATAGAGGTAATTGCCGATTTTGGTAGTTTCTAGAATAGCTAGATAAGAAAAATGGACGGTTTTTTTGAAAAAGGTGGTTTTTCCGAGATCTTCTTGGAGTTTCTGCCATTTTTTAGATTGAAGTAAGGGAATATTCATGAAACAATTATAGCACGCTTGGATTTAAGAGATGGCGGAGCGGGGGGAGATGTCGAGATGATAAGGGTCGGTGGGTTGGACACCAGTTTTGATTTCGAAAAAGGCAGCAGCGGCGACCATGGCGGCATTGTCGCCAGAGAGAGATTTATCAGGGAAGAAAGCGGGTAATTTTGCTGCTTTCTTTCTTAAAAGTTCGTTAGCGGAGACTCCACCAGCGAAGACGAGAGACTTGATATCAGGGTAGTTTTTGAGAGCATCTTTGAGTTTAGCAAGGAGAATATCAACAGCGGTGTTTTGAAAAGAGGCGGCGAAGTCGGAAACTTGTTGCGGAGTGAGATGATTTTTAAGGTCGTGACTGGGGTGGGAAATGGGGAGATTAAGCTCATTTTGGACGGCGCGTAGGACGGCGGTTTTGAGACCAGAAAAGGAAAAATCGAACCCTTTGACCTTGGGGTGGGGGAGGTGATATTTGTGCGGATTGCCGGTTTTGGCGGCTTCAGCGATGGCAGGGCCGCCGGGGTAGGGAAGGCCAAGGATTTTGGCGACTTTATCAAAGCATTCACCGACGGCGTCGTCAAGGGTGGTGCCGATGATTTCGAAGTCGTTGTGCTTGGTCATTCTGATAATTTGCGTATGGCCGCCAGAGATAACAAGGGCGAGGAGGGGAAAAGCGGGGGTGCTTGATTGAAACTCCTTCAACCTCGTTCGTTCGCGCCCATCGTTATGGGGCGAACTCACTACGAAACTCTCGTGAGAGTTTCGGGACACGGTTTCTG
The DNA here is from genome assembly GCA_964345645.1 of uncultured Candidatus Saccharibacteria bacterium. Classification (GTDB taxonomy): domain Bacteria; phylum Patescibacteriota; class Saccharimonadia; order Saccharimonadales; family Saccharimonadaceae; genus Nanosyncoccus. The sequence continues at coordinate 1,642 of CAYFRK010000008.1, read as the reverse complement.
GAGTTTCAATCCGCGCACCACTTTCACTACCGTCGCCTAGCCAATTAGCGTAGATGTGCGATTTGAGGTGGTGGATGGGGTAGAGGGGTTTGTCGTGGAGGATGGCGAGAGTGCGGGCGGTGAGGGTGCCGATGAGGAGAGAGCCGAGTAGCCCTGGGGTATGAGTGACGGAGATAGCGTCAATGTCGCTCCAGGTGAGGTTGGCATCTTTTAGGGCTTTTTCGATGACGGGCTGAATGGCTTCAAGATGGGAACGGGCGGCGATTTCGGGAATCACGCCACCGTAGGCAGCAAAAAGGTTAATTTGGGAAACAACGACGTTACTCAAAATAGTTTGACCGTCTTCGACAACAGCGGCGGCGGTTTCGTCGCACGAGGTTTCGATGCCAAGGATTTTCATAGGGGTATTATATCATTATTTGTGATATCTTGGGGTTTTACGAAGGAGGGGTTATCTGATATAATAAGGAAAGACGGAAGTGTGGCCGAGTGGTTGAAGGCGCACGCTTGGAAAGCGTGTGTGCGAGCAATCGTACCGGAGGTTCGAATCCTCTCGCTTCCGCCAAATGCTTTGCATTTGATTCGACTGATGTCGAGCAGGAATTTTCTAAAGAAAATTCCACGGAAGCTGTCCGCTACGCGAGCGCTTCCGCCATTTTTATTTATAATTTATTATCAATAACCACAGGAATTAATTTTCAGATTTCTATCTCGGGTTGCTGTGCTAGATTAAGAGAGGAAGCCTCTGTGCTATAACCAGGTTCGATAAGTTCCCCTGGCAGTACAGAGGCTTTTCTTATATTACCTTCGTATAAAGTATTGCGACCGTGATCTTTACTCTTTGCTGTTTGTTCTTGTTGCTGTCTCTGTATTTCAGCTACTGCTGCCTGACGATCTCGTTCTGCTTGTTGTTTTACGTATTCAGCCTCTCGTTCAGCGCTTTGTTCCTGTCTTTCCTGGGTTCTTCTTAAAAGTTCTGCGTCCCATGCTTTATTTTCCTCTTCAATTTTAGCCAGGTTTCGTGTTAATTCAATATTAGCTTGGGCTATATTTGCTCTGTATTCAGCACTATTTTTTTTAGAGGATCTTGAGTTTTCTTGAAGCTTAGCTAGCTGATCCCGCAAATCAGCTTTTTCAGATAAATTGGAAATAGAAGGGTATTTGTCATAACAAGATATAGTTTGTTCATATCGGCTAATATGTTTGTTCCAGAACTCACTGTCGCTCAAGGCAATTTCTGACATATCGATCGCCTCAAGACAATCTTGAAACCCTATTAGTTCCTCGTTGTTTTTAGTAGGTGTAGTCTCATTAAAACTAGCATTTTGTTTCTTTTCAAACGAACTATTTTGTAAAAATATCCACCCGCCAACCAAAAGGCTTATTATTAAGAATGCTTTAATGAATGTCCCAAATGGAAAACCCTCACTGAATGTTTTTCTAGCCTGTTTTTTTGCTATCGGACGAAGAATATCCTCGTTTTTCTAAAATACGTCGGACTTCCTCTTCATTTCTAATCTGGGCTTCAGATTTCTCGTTCATTTTTTCCTCTTAAGACTACCGTTTCTAGTTCGTATAATGTGTAGATAGCTTAATTACACCATAAGCTTGCTGGTGTTCTTTTTATATTATTTTTTGATTA
>CAYFRK010000007.1:1702-40052 GCA_964345645.1 uncultured Candidatus Saccharibacteria bacterium | reverse complement strand
TACTTTTTTCCATTCTTCCCAAACACCACCCTGTCATATACCAAAAAATTTAAAATTACCACCACTAATACCGCTATCAAATAAATCGTTGTGCTCTCCACCAGCCGATAATCTACTGGCAGCCTCAAAGATTGCGTTATTTCAAACAAAAGCCGATAAAATCCAGACATTCTCCCCAGCCCCCACACCAAAGTTGGCCTAATCACCAACATCGTCAGCGCATTCCATGCAAAAAACTTTACCACCCCAGTCTTGCCTGGATCACGACTTTTCCAAGTAATGTTTTTATGCAGTACATATGCCACCATCGCCGCCGCCACTCCAGATATCGCCGATGCCACCCATAGCACATCCCCCGTCAGCAAGGTTTTAACCAACACTGTATAAATCACATAATCTACAATCGTTACGCTTATTCCTACGCCAGCATAACGTAAAAGCTTTCGTTTAGGCATAACCAGATTATACTACTTTTTTCGTTTTCCGTCTCCGCCTCGTAGCCCCAGTGCCGCGCAAATATTTTTTAGCACCAACTTAAATTCATCCACCACCGCGCCTTTCTTCCACCCCAAAATCTTCTCCAGATCTTTTTTCACATCCACCAGCTGCGTACATCCCAAAATTACCACATCTGTATAAACCGTTTCAACTTCCGCCAACCGCTTTTCCATCATCTCAACATTTAACTCTCCATCATCAATCAATTGTGGCCACTCGTCGCACTCTACCCCCACCCACTCTCGTCCCTGCAGTTTTTTCTTCAGCCACTCTGATTCCAGCACAAAACTCGTTGCCAGCACCAACAACTTACCCCTAATTTCCCCCAAACTCTCCATCTCAAACCCCAAAAATTTCTGCTTTGGGTATTTTTCTCGCAAATATTTCAGCCCCGCCACCGTCGCTTCATAACTCGCCAATACAATCACATCCGCTGTTCCTACATAAGGCTTCAGTGCCCGCTCTGTCAGCTCACGCACCTCGTCCTCTCTTAGTTTATTATAGGGTGCATTTTTCCAGTCGATCACCCGCACGACCTCCACCACTGGCAGCTCCGCTTTCACAAAATCTGCAAACAGCTCACCGCCCCACCCACTATCAAAAATTACTATTTTTAACATAGCGCTCCTTATTTTTGCGTATTGTAGCACCTTTTTTCACCTTAAAAACCCCAATTTTTGAGTAACGATACATAATGTCTCATTTCTCGAGAGTTTGCTATAATAGAAATATGAAGAAAATTTTAATTTTTCCGATGATTTTGTGCTGTCTCCTGTTTTCCACTCCACTTTTTGCGCTTTCCGAAGTCCAGCAGGCCAGTATTTCCGAGCGTTGCACTTCTGTCAAACACAGTCTTAAAAATCTTCAAAAAATTGACAGCAAAAACCGTATCTATCTTGGCTCTAAATATGAGATTATTCTTTCGCGCTTCATGACCCCCCTCAATCTCCGTCTCGTCAAAAATAACATGTCCACCACGGTTCTTTCTGATTTTCAAACCGATTTTGCCACTCATCGCGCCGAGTTTAATGCCGATTTTATCACCTACAGTAAATCCCTTGAGGAGCTGATTGCCATCAATTGCGAGGCTCATCCTCAAAAATTTTACGAACAACTCGAAAGGACTAGGGAACTACGCGCTAAAGTTCAAACCGACGTTATTATTCTCTCCGATCTCCTTTCCGACTATCAAGAGCACGTTATTTTATTAAAGGAGTCGCTATGAGTATCAGTCGTGGTGGCCGTAACCTTATTTTGCTTGGTCTTGGCGCCATTACTATTGCCATCATCACCGTTACTATCAGTCTATCTATCTACCACAATTCTGGCGATATTTATATTGATAGTTCTCGCCCTGGTTACGAATCCGACAAAAAACTCCCCGAAACCGACAAAACAGATTATACTTTCCCCGATTCTGGCACCATTACCTCTGAAAACATTGACCAATTTCTTACCGAATTTGAAGAAGTCACAACTTCCATCCAGAGTCTTCCTGAACCTTTTTCCGAAAAAGCTCTCTCTGATGAAACCCTAGATATCCTTGCCGAATAATTTTCTCAGCCACCCGTCAGCCGGCCCTGCTGTCATCAACAACACCAGCCACCCCGCTTTTTGGTATTTTTTCACCATTTTTGCCAAATCTTTACCCACTTCTGCCTCTTCCGCCACCTCGGTATTTTCCAAACTTTCTACAAAATCTACTGGTCGCAGTACCGGCAAATCAGGATCTTCTCGCACTAAAAACGTTGGCAACCAAAACAGCCTTTCCACCCCTAAAAACGCTTTCTTATATTCATCAAAAATTTCATGCTGACGCCCATTTTGATGCGGCTCATAAATCGCCACCACCCCCTTTTTGCCCGTCTTCTCCGCCTCTGCTTGCGCCATTTCTAGCGTCGCCTTGATTTCCTCTGGGTGATGCGCATAATCTGAATATACCCCATCATCAATTTTTTCAAACCTTCGTCCCACCCCAGGAAACTTATTCATCGCCGCGTAAATCTGCTCTTTTTTCAGCCCCCGTTCCATATTTTGCACCGTCTCCACCGCCAACTGCGCATTTTTTTGTCTCAATTCACCCGTCAAAGTAATTTTTGGATTCACTTTTTCCACCCCTAGCAAAGTTTTTCGACTTTGCCGAATAAATTGCGCAAACGCCGCTTGATAGCTCGCCCTCGTTGGATAAATATCCATATGATCATAACTCACCACCGTAATCACCGCCAACCAAGGAAAGAAATGCAAAAAATTCCGATCATACTCATCGGCCTCATAAATAAAAAACTTGGCCTTTTTATCATATTTTCCCGCTGGCGCAAAAGACAATGTCGTTCCCACCAGATAGGAAATTGGAATTTTTAGCTTTTTACATAGCCAAATAATCATCGCTGTTGTGGTGGTTTTGCCATGCGTTCCTGCCACCGCCACCATCTTTAATTTCAGCTCCCTCATCAAAAACGCAATCAACTCATCTCTTTTGGATATCTTTAATCCAGTATGTTCCGCCAGAACCAACTCAGCGTGATCTTTTGGTAAAGCCGAAGTATGAACAAACCAATCCACCCCTTCTCCCGCTATTTTTTTCTGCAAAAACTTGCCATCCTGCTTACCAATTTTGAACTCCACCCCTGCTTTTTCTAGCTCCTTGGTCACTGCCCCTTTTGCCAAATCTGTGCCAAAAACCTTAAACCCGGCCTCCTTTGCCATTAGCGCTAACGGCCCCATTGCTGTCCCCGAGATTCCTGAAATGAAAATATTCATGCTATAATTATAGCAACTTATGGGTGGTAAATCCGAAAAACATATTCGAAAGTCGCTAAAAAGCGTTCATGTCAAAACCTGGCAACTAATTTTGATTCTCCTTCCACTGGTTTTTATTGCCGCCACCTTACTTCGCTTCGACCATATTAAAATGATGGAACTTAAGGAGGCCGTTCTGGAAGCCGATGAAGCAGGGAACGACCAAACCATCGCCGAAACCCTTTCCGAACTCAAGCAATTTACCTTTTCCCATATTATTATTAACGTTATCGAGGAAAACGGCGTTCAACGTTTAGTTTTTGGTACCGGACCATTTTATCTCGAACATCAGTATGCTCGTGACGCTTCCGCCGCCATTAAAGAAGCCGAAGCTAAACTTGCCAGCGAAAGCACCCCAAGTGACAACATTTATGCCGCCGCTTCTAACGTCTGTAAAGCTAAAGCTATCGCCAATGGTTGGAACTGGAATAACCCCAACTATATTAATTGTATGACCGGTGAAATTAGCAAACACCCCTCTGCCAAAAATCCCAGTAACCAACTCACCGCCAAAATCCCTTCCACTGAGCTTTATCGCTTTAATTACGCCTCCCCGCTTTGGGCACCCACTCCCGCCGGCTTCGTCTTGCTCGCCTGTCTAATCATAAGTGTTGTAATTTTTATTCGCTTTTTTATCTGGCTCGTCCTCCGTTTTACCCTGATTTTCCTCAAAAAATCATAAAACCCCTTGACACTTTGCGCTTGGGGTCATAAGATAAAGATACAATATAAATTAAGGAGGAAAGCTCAATGGCTTACAAACATACCAACAGTAAAGGCGTCACTTACTATCTTCGCAAATCAGAAGTAACCCTTCGTGGTGGCAAACCCCAAACAATTTATTTCTTCACCAAATCCGCTGAAGGTGGCAAAGGTACTCCCTGCGATCTTCCTTCCGATCGTGTTGTCAATGAAAACCCACGCAACGGTTTCTTGACTCTCAAGAAAAAATAATCGCACGCCAAAATTATTTAGGTGAAAAATCTCCGCTCGCATAGGACGGAGATTTTGCTTTTTAATTATAAATCTTTATAATTAAGCTTATGGATATTGATTTCAGCAAATTTTATTCCAGTCTCGCCGTTATTATAATAATTATTCTTTTTGGTTTTTTTCTTGGCAAAATCAAATGGATCGACAAAAACACCAATAAAAAGCTTGTTAATCTCTTGCTCATGGTTTTTATGCCTGCCTCGCTTTTCTGCGCTTTCCCCACTGAATATAGTGACACTTATTCCAATCTTTTTTTCGAAGGGCTAATCGGTGGCGCAGTCACCATGCTGCTTGTTGTTGCCGCCGCTAAAATCTTCTTTATCAAAAAGTTTTTCCCCGGCGAACTTAGCTACAATGCCCAATTTGCTTTTATTTTCAACAACGCCACTTTTCTCGGTTTTCCACTTATCAATATGGCTTTTGGCGAACGCGGCATCATCCCATATTGTGGCTTTATTATGGCCTTCAACCTTGCACTTTTCTCTTATGGCGTGTGGCTCTTTAAGCGTCAAATTAATGCCAAATTTATTCTTAAAACCCTCATCAACCCCAACATTCTTGCTGTTGTTATTGGTATGATTCTTTTCTTACTACGTATCAACGTCGCCACCACCGTGCCGGTCCTCTACGATTCCATCAAATATATTTCTGGCGCCACCACCCCAATCTCCCTGCTCTGTATTGGTTATATGCTTTCCACCGCTCAATTCAGAGCCCTCATCAAACATTGGCGACTCTTTATTATTTCCGCTCTTCAACTACTTCTTGCTCCAGCCATTACTTATTTCGTCACCAAGTTTCTCTTTAATTTCCCCGACGAAGTCGTGCTTATCTGCACGCTTATTCAGGCTCTCCCCACCGCCACCTCGCTCGGTCTCTTTGCTGAAAAATATGGCGGTGATGTTTCGGAAACCAGTCAACTCGTGGTTATTTCCACGCTGATGTCCACCGTTACTCTCCCTGCCGTCACGACTTTTCTCTTCGTTTTTCTCCCTCAAATCATGGTATAATTAACTCGGTCGGGGGCGTAGCTCAGGGGTTAGAGCAGTCGGCTCATAACCGATTGGTCGTTGGTTCGAACCCAACCGCCCCCACCACTCATTATGACCAAACTCAAACTTGCTCTGCGCCGCTTTTTTTTCAAAATCCGTCACGAATATTTAGTGGCGGATAACGTGATTTTATTTCTCACCGTTGGCGCTTGCCTGCTTTTTACCGGCTATTCCATCACCGCCATGTCTCGCAACTGGGAACTCGCTCAGCGCCTGGCTTCCGCCGAAAAAACCAAAACCCTGCTTGAGCTCGAAACCGAAACCATTGCTCTTGAAAACATCTACCACTCTTCTCCTGAATACCAAGAGCTCGCCGCTCGCCATTTTCATAATAAAAAACTGCCCGGCGAACAAATGGTCTATCTTTCTAACAATTCCGAATATGCCAAAACCAAACACCAAAAATCTGCCACCGACACCGACTCTGCCCCCAGCCCCTTCGCCCAGTGGATGCAATTTCTTTTTGGCAATTAAACTCTTGATTCCGCTTGCGCTTTTTTTGTCTTTCATATAGAATGTAAGCATGGGTAATATTGATCAAAAAGCTCCCAGCAAAGGTCAAGACGAGGTAGTTTTCAAAAGTGAAGATATCGCCACGCGCACCAAAGCCGGGCAAAAGAAGAAATACTTTATCAAATTTAAAGAAAAACCATTGAAAGTGCGTCTTTCCGAATGGTTTGCCAAATACAAAAAGAAAATTCTCATTATCATGTGCGTCACGGTTGCCGCACTTGTTTTAATCGCCACGATTATCACAATTATTACTGCTCTCACCCGCCCCAAATCTGTGCCTGAAAAAAACTGGAGCCAAGAAATTAGCACAGCTCAAGACGAAGTCGAAAAATATGTTAATGAATCGTCTGCGCCAAATCCATTTGCAGACATGAACGACCACTACAGAACAGCCTACGAATCAGAAACCGATCAAGATAAAAAGTTTATTACTCTCATAGCCTGGGCGCGCTATTTAACCGAAAACCAGCAGTATAAAGACGCACGAGACGCTTTACTTTCTGCTCAGTTTGACCATTTAAGTGATGCTCAGCTTTTCCAACTTTATGCAAGCATACAGACTGTCTATATAGAATTAGGTGATGAAGTCAATGCAAATCTTTATGGCTCTCTTATAGAGGGGCTTGATATCGTAATGGGAGGAGAAGATGAATAAAAAAATTATTAAAATAACCCTGACTCTCGGCATTATTTTATTACCCGTTTGTTTTTCTTTTATATTTAACCAAGATATTTATGCTGGATCCGTTGGTAATTCTGGAGAAGGTTATAAGGGTGACTATGGAGACTGTGGTATTGGGGAAACAGGCAGTTATGCATGCGTAGGACAATACACACATGGGTCACACAAGTACGGAGGCGTTAGCTGGAGATACTACGAAGTTGATGAAAACCAGGGGCCGGTTGAGTTTCAGGCAAAACCTAATACTGGTGCTAATAAAACAGTTGATGGCTGCAATGAAGTTGGAGGCTTTTATTTTCTTGGGTTTGAAGCCTACAACAGCACCGTTGGTTATCGTGGTTTTCAAATTCCTTCAATTTCTATAAGTCGCGCATATGAGCGGGCATATAGAATTAAGCCAGAATCTGGTATACCAAATAACGGCAATACTGCATCAAATGACGCCGCATTGACAGGAGATATTGTCTCGTGGGAAGATGCTAAGGAGGCCTTTTACGAAGCTCGGGACTTAGGAATTATTACAAGCTCAGCAGATTTTGAAGAAAGCGAGATCGAATGGTTTTGCGCTAAAAAATTAACCGACGAGGAAGAGGAAGAAGAAAAGCCCAAACCAAAAACCGCAGAATTCCAAGCCAGCTCCAAAGTTTCTATTGATGGGCGTGACGCCAGCGTCGGTTATAGTAGTCAGCCTAAATCCGCCGCCGCCAGTACTATTAAAAATTGGGAACAAGCAGGACAGAAAATTACAATTCATTTCTCTCATGATCTTAGAAAAGTTGGAGATGCCGAAAAAACATCGCAATACAGCATAGAGTTTAATGGCAGTGAAACCATTAAATCTGGCACTACCAGCTCAACATATAGTCATCAATACGAGAAAGAAGTTGATATTCCTGAGGAAAATAGCCAAGCTACATACTGTAGTAAAATCCTTTTTGACAATGGACTTGGTCAAACAGGCGTCAAAAGCGAAGTCTGCGCTAGTATTATAGTTGGTGAAAAGTCTTTTAACGTCACCTTTGTGGGAGATAATAACATTTACGCCTCAGAAACCTTCGAGGTTACAGAAGATCCAGGCATCGGGGGGTTAAAGCCGTCTCCAACTGGCAACTATATAATTCCTGCCGGCACTTCCCTTGATGGACTAAACCTAAAAGTGGTCGATAAAACAATTCCTCTCAAGTTTAAAAACACCATTACTAGAATCGATAACAACAGCGAAGTCTCTAAGGCTGGCACTATGTTTTATGTCACTAATCCAGAGCTTACTCCTTCTTCCACAGACCTGGCAGGGAAAAGCCTACAAGATCTCAAGGATAAGGCCAAGGATAAGGCCAAGGGTTTTGCAAAATACAAGATTGAAGAAGGTAAGTGGTTCAATACCGACTTATTGGACGATACAAGGATGACTCCTGGAGAAACAAAAACAGTACATACTGGCACATTAGACATGGAAGTCAAATCTACAGAAAGAGAGGTTTGTCAGGCCATTACTTATCTCCCCTCACGTCTTGTTGATGAAAACGGCAACAGTATAGTGCTTAAGGACTCCGTTAATTTTATTGTAGAGCTTTTCAAGCTTACCGTGTGTGCAATGAAGAACTTTTTTGCTAGGGTTTTTGGGATGGACGTGGAGTCTTGTCAAGCAGACTTAGATGCGGCCACTCAAGCTGGAATTGAAGCAGCTCTCAACCTTGCGGAAGCTGTTCAGAAGAACTTTGCCCAAGGCTTAGAAGGCAATTACGGCCTTGCCTATTCTTGTGTCACCTTCCAGCAAGCTCTCAACTTTAAGCTTAATCCAAAAATTGCCGTTAGCGACGAGGTTGCTCTAGTTGGCGAGACTGTTTCCATTGACACAAATAATTCAAAAATCATCAGCACCCCCCTTAATGAAGGCACACTTACTCAAACCTCTCCTCTCGAAATCGAAACAGTTGTTTTCCAAGCTGATAAAAACTCTGAGCACTTAACAAACAACTTACCAGGAACAGTGGATGCGGGTGACACAGCAAACACTAAAGAGCCTTGCAAATACTTTGAAGGCATCACCAAACGGGGAACATGTAAATCAATTACTGAATTTTCCCACACCTCTAGCCCCACTGATACTAAAATTATTAATAGAGGTGATGGATCTAAACAGATAGCAACGTTCAATGATTTGTTCCCGGGAAAGACTTACCAATATCCTGTTGGTGATCTTCCTACTGGCTCCTTAATTTGTTTTGCCACTGGCGTCAAAGACGCAGATAGCGATTCGTTCAATAATGGGGATGGCCGCTGGGCTATTTCTAGTGCCGCCTGTCGCACCGTTGCCAAAAAGCCTAGCTTCCAAGTTCACGACGGTAGCGTCTACAGCGCCGGCTCGGCTAGCGCCGACTCGGCTATAACCTCCCTTACTAACAAGATTCCTTCCGGTGAATCCTCTCAAAAACTCTTCGGTTCTTGGGTCGAATACGGCTTGATTGGTAAGGCCGATATTATAAACTTTACATCTGGGGCTAAAATAAGAAATGGATCAACAACGTTGAATATTTGTGAAGGAAATAATCCCTTTGACACTCTCTCTCCTCTCACTATCGCCAATAAGGATTGTACTCTTCTCGGTCAGTCTCAAATTTCTGCTAATCCCTCTATTAGCGATCGCCTGAAAACTACCTTTACCGAAATTGCTCGATCTCAAGCATCTGATTCAGACGATACTATTAATTTAAGCTCTGCTACCGAAAAAACCTTCAAAAACTTCTCTGGTCCGGTTTCAGTCTTTGGTACCGCCAACTATCAACACATTATTTATGCACCAGACAACCTTACTATTACTGGCGATATCCGGTCTAACGACATCAATGCTCAGGTTATTCTCATATCAGACGGTGACATTATTATTAACAATGATGTCACTCAGGTTGACGCTTGGCTTATTGCCGAAAATGGCTCAGTCCTCACTTGCGAAAAGGGAATTAGTATACTTTCTGAAACCTCCTGCGGCGGTCAACTCCGAATCAACGGTCCCGTTTTTGCTTCTGGTCTGCAACCTCGTCGTACCTTTGGCTCTGGCGTTGGGAATCAATCTGCTACTCCAGCTGAAATTTTCACTCTCCCTGCTTCCACCTATGTTTGGGCCCATAGCTATGCTAATACCGACAAATTCTTCCCCTCCTACCAACGTGAACTCGCTCCGAGGCTTTAAACATGTCCCAACCTCGAATCCCTTTAAAAACCGCTAAAGGCTTCACTATGGTCGAAGTAATACTCTTTTTGGCGCTTTCCTCTGCTGTCCTCATAGGGCTTCTTGCTGGTACTAGTAGCTCCATCGCTCGTCAGCGCTATAACGACGCCACCCAAGACCTCAACAGCTTTCTCCAGCGTCAATACTCGGGCGTCTTAAATGTGCAAAACTCTCTCTCTGTTGGTGGTGGTCAGTCGCCAGACAAGGCCATCTACGGTCGCCTCATCGTTTTTCCTGGTACCCATTCCGCTTCTGGTTCTCACGAAATCCATGCCTGGAACGTAGTTGGTACTGCTTTTTCTAGTGACCAAGTCAATCAATTCACTGATACCAAAACCGCGTTGGGTGCCACGAATCTTATGGTCGCTTGTGGCAGTCTTGAAACCTATGCCACCCAGTGGGGCTCCACCGTTGAAGAAACTGATAGTAACAACCCATTCACAGGCTCTATTCTTATTATTCGTTCTCCTCTTACCGGCATAATTTATACTTATTACAATTCAGATATAGTCTTTAAACCCGGTGATTCTTGTCAAGATGGCGTCTCCAATACTCATCTTGAGTTCGCTGATTTCACCGACATCGATGATATTAATTTTTGTCTTGCCAGCCCCGACAAACTTTACGGTGGCAGGCGACGTAATATTCGTATCGACAAAGACAACCACAGCATCAACTCCATTAACCTTATCCCTCTCGACGACTTAAGTAAAAATAAGTGTAAATAACTATGAAAAATCGAAAATCCCTTACCCAAAAAACTCTCCGCGGTGACACTCTCGTCGAGGTGATGTTTGCGGTTGGGATTTTTGCTCTTGCCGCCATCTCCGCCTCTGCTCTCATGAACAAGATGCTCGGCAACGCCCAAGCTTCGCTTGAAATTACCATGGCTCGCACCGAAATTGATTCTCAGGCTGAAACCTTGCGTTATCTCAGCGAGTCTTATTCCAATGCCGAATATCAAGCGAAATGGAATCAAATAGATCTTTTATCTCAAACAGCTACAGGTGATCCCATTACTGCAAATCCCGTATCTTGCGACATTGACAAAACCAAGGCTTTTGCTGTGAATCCTCGCACTCTTGACATCATCAGTGGAGACTCGCTGACGGCTAGCCCGCTTTTCCCCAGAATTTTTTATCAAGACGAAGACGCTTCTCAAATTCATCGCGATCGTGCTCAAGAAGATAGCGCCCATTCAGCCACTGCTCAAGGTATCTGGGTCACTGCTTATAAATCCCAAAATCACCGCTATTATGATTTTTATATTCAAACTTGTTGGTACGCCCCTGGCAAATCAGCCCCCACCACCATCAACACCAGCATTCGTATTAATAACCCTAATAAGTCCGATGCTCCTATTGTTATGCCCGACCCTGGCGACCCTCAAGGTGACCAAAGTTCTCCTAACACCTGCTCCGTTACTTTTTACTATTACGATCCAAGTCAAAACGAATCTGTGTCAACAACCTCCACAGGTTCATCAACAACCGCCTGCAATCAAATTAGTCCTCCCACTACTATTTCGCGCACCAAAAGCACTACCAAGTCCAACGCACTCTACACTTGGGACGAAATCACGATTGAGAAATTTAATAATAACTGGAAAATACAAGGGGAAAATGATAATACATGCGAACCATTTAGTAAAGACACAGTTTCCGAAGGCGGCGAATTTAAATTTGAAGCATGTTATACTTCAGAAATCCAAAACGATCCAAAAACCGCCATAAATTACAGCCTCACTGGCACAACCGCAGGAGGTGAATCTTATGCTTCAACAACTCTGTATGCACCAAATAACAAATCTTGGTCGGGTGGTTACATAAATTGTCTCGGATCCAAAAATGCCTCTATCGACTTTGAAATCACCACAGACCCAAGCACAAAAAAACAAACCGTAAATCGTCCAGAAGATTGTATGATTGGGCTTGTAGGTAATTTAGCTAAAAAATGGAAAGTTAGCGCAACTCTTAACGATGACGGAAGCATTAATTTTACTACAAAGGTTATGGATTGGATCAGGGAGGAGGATGATTAGTATGAAGCATCGCACCACCAAATCCGGTTTCACCCTCGTTGAACTCGGCCTTGCCTTGTCCTTTATTGCTATGCTTCTCCTTATTATTTCCGCGTTAATTATTTCTATTATTGCTATTTACCGCAAAGGACTTTCTATTAACTCCGTCAGCACTACTGGCCGTGCCCTCATTGACGATTTTTCCGCTTCCATCACCGAAGCTGGCTCTGCCACCCCTGAGTCCATTTGTGGAACTTTCTATGTTGTGAGCGAAGACGCAAATAGCGCTTACCAAAAGTGCATTGCCGATCATGCCATGCGTCTTATTCTCCAAGAATATTCTACTACCGGAAGTCTTTATCGTGGTGGTGTTTTTTGCACTGGATCCTATTCCTATATCTGGAACGCCGGCAATACACTTAAGATAGAGAATCATAATCCAAACACAGATGGTATGCCTATTAAAATTCAATACTACGATGTCTCTGGAAGTCCCGTTGAGTTTTCTCCAGGCGGGGCTGATCGCACTCAACAACCCCGCCTAGTCAAAGTTCGTGATTCTGGTCGTTATGCCTGTCGTGATAATCTTTCGGACGATTATGACCTAAAATCCCCATCTCCTGATACTATTACGGCCAATTCTTCAACCGCCCCGCTTACTGAACCCCCCGTTGACCTCATCGCCACCACCGATAATACTCTCGCTCTTTATCACCTTACCCTTGCTAAACCCAATACCAACCCCGCCACTGGCAACGCCTTTATTTCTGGCTCTTTTGTACTTGCCACCATCACCGGCGGTGTTAACATTATGGGAACAGGAAACTACTGCAAAACTCCTGACGACCAACAATCTAACTTTGATTATTGTGCTATTAACAATTTTAATTTTGCCACACAGGCAATAGGAGGATAATATGAAAATCATTAACAAAACCAAGAAGGGCGCCGCATCGATTTATGTCGTGGCCTTTATTACGCTTTTACTTGGCGTTATCACTGTAGGTTTTGTACGAGTGGTTTTGCGTGAAGCCAGAAACACCACCGACGACGAACTCTCTGAATCTGCTCGCGATTCCGCCCTCACCGGCATCGAAGATGCCAAGCGCGCAATCAAAAAGTATTATGATTGTCAAAGCAATAGTGGTGGAGAGAGATGTGGTGAGATTTTAACTTTTGATATGTCAAACTGTACTTTCGTCGGACAGGTTTTAGGCGAAATTACACCAGAAGAAGGCGACCCAGCTACTAAAGAGGTTCTAATTAAATCCACCACTTCTAGTGATAAATCCCCCACCGAACAAGCCTATACTTGTGTCACCGTTTCCGATCATCCTGACAATTATCTTGGCACACTTAGCCCCACTCAGACCGTTGCTATTATTCCTCTGCGTGCTAAAGGCGAGTTTGCAGATCAAATTATCTTTAGTTGGCACACTGCCAGAAACACTTCACCTAATAATTTTGTTGATGAGACTGGCTACCCTCAAATACAAGATAACAACCCTATTGCTCCCGCTGTTATTTCCCTTCAATATATTGGAGAAACAGCCAATGACACATTTGAAACCGATACACTATTCTTAAATCCCTCAGAGTCTGCTGGAGCAACGACCACCGGACAATTTAGTAGCGGCCTCAAGGATAACTCCCCCATCTTTGTAGAATGTGACGGTACTGACTATAAATGCTCTTTTTCTGCTGATGTTATCAGTGGCACTAATGCCAAATTCCTTGTTGTCTCTTTACCTTATGGCACTCCTGAAACCGACTTTAAGGTTGAAATGAAAAAATCTGGCAACACTCTCCAATTTTATGGTGTTCAATTTGTCGTCGACTCCACCGGTCGCGCCAACGACATGTTTGCCCGTATCGAAACTCGTCTCATGAACACCGACCCCAACTTCCCCTATCCTCAATTCGCTCTCCAAATCGGTGATGGTGGCATCAAGAAAAACTTCTGGGCCACAAAGCACTGCAAAAAAATCGACAACGGTGATAACGATAACTGCCCCAATTCCGGCACCCTCTAAGCCCTTGACATCTCAATCTCTGCACTGTATAATCAAACAGTGCGTCGCGGGGTAGAGCAGCCTGGTAGCTCGTTTGGCTCATAACCAAAAGGTCGCTAGTTCAAATCTAGCCCCCGCCACCAAAATGACGTCATGATTGCCCCCCCAATTGTGACGTCATTTTTTTCTACCCAATTTTCTTTTCAATCCCTGCCACCCCGCCTTCAATTCTTTTCTAAATTGCCAAACCACATAACCCACTCCCACCGCCCCAATCGCCAGCATCGCTCCTAGTGCCACAAACTCCTTTTCCTCCTGCATTTTTTCTTTCTCTATCGCATGCTCAGCCCCTGTATTCTGCACGATTTTTCGGCATCGCCCCGTTGCTTCATTTCGCACCCATCCTTCGGGGCACGGCTTTTTCTCGGTCTCCGTCTCGTATTTTTTACATCGCCCGGTCAGGGGATTGCGGTATTGTCCCGGCGGACACGGCTCTAGTATCTTCAAAGTCACCGCCTTCACGCAATTTCCCGTCTCTTTATTCAAAACTTTACCCTCTGGGCAACTCTGCCACTCTTGCCACGCATTTGCCTCACCCGGCGTTGGTTGATAAGTTTGGCGCCACTGCTCCCGCCCACTTTTGTCATGACCAAACTGCGCCAAGCTCACTCCGCGCTTCTGCCCATTGTAAATCAACAGCGTATCCACCACCGATCCGTCCGTATCAATAATTTCCAATTTATTCGTCGCCGTCGGGTTTTTGGTCAGCGCAAAATCCCCAGCAAACCGCGCGGCGTATTCTCTCGATTTTACCACCCCCTCAAAAGGGAACAACTTCCCCTTATAACGCAAACTACACCCATCCATCAACACTTGTTCGTCGCCCGCATTAAACACTTCCACAAACTGTTCCGCCCGTTCCGTCTCAAACCATGTCAGCACTTCCGAAAACTGTAAAGTTTTGCATCTTGGTACCACCACCTCCTCGCTCTCTGCTGGCACGGTCATCCCAGGATGTTCTGCATCAAACTGCGGCACATAATCCACTCGGTGCGCAAACTCTTTTGTTTCTGCATCCCTTACCAAGCTCGTCGGATTCGCACTCACAAACTTCGCTAAACACCCCGTTTTTCCCGTCCAACACACCTGATCAAGCACCTCCTCATCTCGCACCAATTCCAACGGCCCCACCGCCATCGCCAAAGTTTTTGTATAGTTAGCGTCCGCCTGCTCCGCCTCTGGCGCACTCGCTAGTCTCAAGAGGAGAGCCTCGCCGGTCATTTCAGCCTTCTCTGGGAACTCGTAAAGCAGCGACCTATTTCCGCTGGAATTTGTATAATAAATCTTGAGACCGGCGAGCGAAATTGAATGTTCCGTGAGCCTTTTCAGCTCAATCATCTCCCCCGTATTGGCCTTACCATCGACCGTATAACCCGGATTCACCGCCCAAATCAGCACTTCTGGCGTCTCTTCCGCCCCTGCTAATTTACATAATCCAAAACTGGCAATTAAACTTGTCACAAACACTCCCACCAACCATAATTTCTTTTTCATGCCCGGAGCGTATCACAGGCGCGTTTTCGGCAACAAGCATGAGTGTGTTATAATCAAACCATGAGCATCTTCGTTTCTCTTGGGCTAATTATTCTCTCTGCCTTCGCCCATGCCACGCTTCAGCTTGGCACCGGCTCTTTAGTGCTCTTACTCGCCTCTGTTCTTGGCAGAAATTACCCTGCTCGCGCCAAATCTCTCGCCCGCAGTTTTATTTCTGGTTTTGGCTTTTTTATTTTTCTTGCCCTCACCTTTGCTTCCTTCGCTGTCTCTTATCTCGCCCCTTTCACTTTTCCTCCCATCTTTCTCGCTATCCTCACCGGCTTATTATTCGCTAACGCCATTATTATGTGGTTCTTTTATTATCGCCCTGGCAAATCCACCGCACTCTGGCTGCCACGCTCTACCGCGCATTTTTTCACTTCTCGCCTCGCCCAAATCAAAACCACCACCGACGCCTTTTCTCTCGGTGTTTTCGTTTGTCTTGCCGAACTTCCGCTCTCTCTCGCCCTATTTTTCACCGCCACCCTTGGCATCACCGCTCTCCCCGAAATCTATCGCGGTTTCGCCCTCGTTTTTTATATTATCATCGCCACGCTCCCGCTTTTTATCACCAACTTTATCGCTTTTCATGGTCGCACCGTCGTCGAAATTCAACGTTGGCGCGTCAAAAACAAAACTTTCTTCAAAATTCTTTCTGGCGTGCTGTTTCTGATTCTCGCCGTCTTTATTTTTGCCTTTAAATTGCTTGGAGTCACTCTATGAAACAATTTTTCTCCACCCAAAAACTCGAGCAGGAAATCACTCAACTTGCGCAAAGTATCGGTCTCGCTCCTGGCTTCACCGAAACCATCAGCAGCCAAGTCGCTTCTGCCACCAAACGCCAAATTGCCAACCGCCAAGCCATCACTCAAGGCGATTTAGAACGGATCGTTACCCGAGAGCTAAAGAAATATAGCCTCGATTTGTCCTATATTTACCATAATCGTGATAAAATAATCTAAATGGCCAAGAAATTTGAGTTTGACTATATTGTAATCGGTAGCGGACCTGCGGGTAGTACCGCCGCTCTGATGGCCGCCAAAGCCGGCCTAAAAGTTGCGCTTGTCGAAGCCAACAAATGGGGCGGCTCTAGTCTCAACTTTCGCGATATTCCTTACCGCGCCGCGCTCAACTTTTCTCACCTCTACGCCAAAGCCATCAGAGGCTCTCGTTTTGGTATTTCCAGTGCCAATCTTCGCTATAATTATCCCACCGTTCAAAACTGGCAAGATTTTGTCACCAAACGTGCCGGAAGAAATAGTAAAAAAGTTTTCGAAGATGCCGGTGTGACATGTATTCATGCCACCGCTAATTTTCTCAGCCCTTACGAAATTTCTGCCGGCTCCAGGCGTCTTTCTGCCCCCAAAATTCTCATTGCTACCGGTGCTCGCCCTGCCGATTCTGGTATCACTGGCCTTGACAGTGTTGAATATTACGTACCCGACACCGCTCTCAACATTCCACGCCCACCCCGCACACTAGCCATTGTCGGTGGTGGCACCACTGGCTGTGAGCTTGCCCAGCACTATGCCGCTCTCGGCACCAAAGTCATTATTTTTGACCTCACCAACCGCCTTTTGCCTCGCGAAGACGAAGAAGTTGGTCAAGTTGTCTCCCAGTATTTCGAAGAAAATCTCCGCATCAAAGTCCTCACCGAATCTCGCGTTGTTTCCATCGAGCCAGGTCGCCCTTCAAAGAAAGTGGTTTTCCTTCGCGATGGTCAAGAAAAAGCCATCTTTGCCGACACGGTGATTCTTGCCACAGGCACAACTCCCAATTTTGCCGATCTTGGTCTCGAAAACGCCGGTGTCAAATTTGCTAAATCTGGTATTAAAACCCTCAAAACTCTACAAACTTCCATCAAGCACATTGCTGCCGCTGGTGACGTACTCGATGCCAGCGCCACCACCGAACGCGCCGCTTACGAAGGTGCTCTTGCCACCTCCAATCTTTTCAATCGCTCCAAAGAACTTGTGAATTATGACGGCTTCATTCGCACTACCGACATTTATCCGCCCATCGCCACCGTTGGTGTCACCGAAGACGACTGCATTAAGCGCGACAAAAAAATCAAGAAAGTCATTGTTCCGCTTTCTTCCATTTCCGCTTCCAACACGCACGATTTTCGCATTGGTTTCATCAAACTCCTCGCCGACAAACAAGGCAAAGTCCTCGGCGCCACTATTATGTGTCCCGAGGCTGAACTTGTCGCAGAGGAGATCGCTCTCGCTCTCCGTCACAAACTTTCCGTCACTGACCTTGCCAGCACCCCCCACGTGGCCACCAGCTGGGGCGAGCTCGTTCGCGTCGCCGCCAGCAAGCTTTCTAACTAGTTATTTTTTATCGACCACTTCGCCTTCAACGGCATCATCGGTTTTGTCATCGCCCGATTTTTCATCGGCACCAGACGCTTGTTGATACATCTTTGCCCCAATTGGCATAATCTTATCGTTCAACTCTTTTACCGCCGCCTCCAACTTCTCTTTATCGGCTTCCTCGTTTTTCAAAACTTCTTTGGCCTCTTCGACCGCCTTTTTAATCACGTCTTTATCTTCGTCAGAAATCTTATCCTTATATTCATCTGGCATTTTTTCTGCCTGATAAACGGCATTTTCTAGCTGATTTTTTGCATCAACCAATTCACGCTTCTTCTTATCATCCTCGGCGTGCATCTCGGCTTCTTTTTGCGCCTTTTCGATATCCGCCTTATCCATATTGCCTGAGTTTTGAATCGTAATCGACTGCTCTTTGCCCGTTCCTTTATCTTTCGCCGTCACATTCAAAATTCCATTTGCATCAAGATTAAAGGTCACTTCAATTTGTGGAATTCCGCGTGGCGCCGGTGCAATCCCGTCCAAGATAAAACGCCCCAAAGATTTATTGTCCGCAGCAAACTCGCGCTCACCTTGCAACACATGAATTTCTACCTGTGGCTGATTATCCGAAGCCGTCGAAAACACCTCCGATTTCGAAGTTGGAATCGTGGTATTTCTATCAATCAACGGCGTACGCACGCCACCCATCGTCTCAATTCCTAGCGTCAATGGGGTCACATCAAGCAGTAAGACATCTTTCACATCACCAGCCAGCACTCCACCTTGCACCGCTGCCCCTACCGCTACGACTTCATCTGGATTTACCCCTTGCATCGGCTCCTTGCCAAACATTTCTTTCACTTTTGCCACTACTGCCGGCATTCGCGTCATGCCACCCACCATCACGACCTGATCAATATCTTTTGCCGAAAGCTTAGCATCTTTTAGTGCGCGCTCCACTGGATCTTCCAAACGCTCAATCAATGGTTTCACCAAATCTTCCAGTTTTGCCCTAGTCAAAGTGTGCTCAAAATGTTTTGGCCCATCCGCATCCGCCGTCAAGAAGGGAAGATTAATCTCCACCGAAGTTGCTGAAGACAATTCTTTCTTCGCCTTTTCCGCTTCGTCTTTCACGCGTTGCATCGCTGCCGCATCATTTTTAATATCAATTCCAGACTCTTTCTTAAATTCATCCAAGAGATAATTCACGATCAGGTTATCAAAGTCTTCACCACCAAGGTGCGTATCACCGTTGGTCGATTTCACTTCAAACACCCCATCGCCTAGCTCCAAAATCGAGACGTCAAAAGTTCCACCACCGAGGTCAAACACGGCGATTTGCTCGTCCTTCTTGCTTTCTAGGCCATAAGCCAAAGCCGCAGCCGTGGGCTCATTAATAATTCGTTTCACCTCAAGCCCGGCAATTTTTCCGGCATCTTTGGTTGCTTGCCTCTGTGAATCATCAAAATAAGCTGGCACCGTAATAATTGCTTCGGTCACTTTCTCCCCCAAAAATGCCTCCGCATCAGCCTTAATTTTGGACAGAATCATCGCCGAAATCTCTTCTGGCGTATATTCTTTGCCGTCCATCTCTACCCCCACCCCACCTTTCTTTTTCACGATTTTATACGGCATAATATCCAAATCACGCTGGATTTCTTTGTCTTCAAATTTACGACCAATCAAGCGTTTAATACCATAAATTGTGTTTTTGGGGTTCGTCACCCTTTGGCGTTGCGCCACTTTTCCCACCAAGCGCTCGCCTTTCTTGGCTACCGCCACCACTGATGGTGTTGTGCGGTCACCCTCTGCATTAGTGATTACCTCTGGTTTTCCGGCCACCATATAAGCAAAAGCTGAGTTGGTGGTTCCAAGGTCAATTCCGATTATTTTGGACATAAAGTTCCTCCATTTATTTTAATTTTTTTAGCACTCACGTCATGCGACTGCTAATCTACCTCTGATTATAGCAAATTGGCAGTCTCGTGTCAAGACTGCTAGCGCAGCTTGATGCGTCCCAAGGGACAAACAAGACTGCTAATCGACTTTTTACCCTAATTTTTGCTATTCTTCAACCGGCTCAACTTCTTCTGCTTCCGCCTCTTTCATTTCATCCAAAATCACCTTGGCACGGCGGATCATTTCTTCAAATTCATCAGTTTTAATCACCCAGATTGGCTTCGAACCATCTGCCGCCAAGTCTGCGTGTCGCCCCTCAATCTCACCACTATTTTTCTCTGCATCCAGCGCAAATCCCAGATATGCCAGTTTTTGTGTGATCATATGCCTAATTTCCTCATTGCGCTCGCCGATTGTCGCCGTAAAAACAATACCATCCACCCCGCCCAGCGCTGCCGCCATCTGCCCAATCGCCATCTGAATTCGGTAAATAAACATCGCATGCGCAAAGGTTCCGCGGTCATCTCCCTCATCCCTGAGCTGAATCACCTCTCGCATATCATCTGTCTGCCCTGACACCCCCAAAAGCCCACATTTTTTATTCAAAAATTGCTCTAATGCCTCGTCAGTTTCAAATTTCATCGCTCGCTTAATCGCCAATGCCGCCGCTGGGTCAATGCTCCCCGAGCGCGTTGCCATCATCACCCCTTCAAGTGGCGTATAGCCCATCGTGGTATCCAGTGATTTCCCCTCAAATACCGCCGTCAGCGAGCTCCCCGACCCCAGATGACAAACAATCAACTTATCTGGTAGAATCTCTTGTTCTTTCATATAATTCACAATCGACCCTACTGACAACCCATGCGCCCCGTACCTCTTAATTTCCGCCTTATCTGCCAATTCAGTATCAATTGCATAATATTTCATCAAATCTGGTCGATCTGCATGGAACGACGAATCTGATATCGCAATCACCGGCGTATTCTTAAAAGAACGCACAAACGCCTCAATTTCATTTGCCACCACCGGCACATGTAGCGGCGTGCGCGCCTTGGCAATTTCTAACATCTCGAGACATTCTTCATCCACCACGTGATCCTCTGTAAAATAGTCTCCCGTCGCCACAATGCGCGCCAAAATCGCATCAATTTTCGACACTCCGCCCAGATATCCCTCCTCTGTTAAAATGCGCTCCAAATTTGGTACCGTGCTCGTCAGGCTCTTAAAATCCTCTCGAGTTTTCTTGGTCGTACCATCCGCTCGCTTCAGCGTACAAACAATTTTCTTGTTTTCAAACTCAAAATGCAGGCTACAAAGAAACTTATCCTCTCTGTAAAGCGCATATTTGCGCGAACTGCTACCGGGGTTAGTGATCAAGATTAAGCGTGGATGTGCCATATTTTCTCCGTTTTTCTTTAATTACCTTGATTATACCACACATTTTTGGGCAAAACCCTTGCTTTTTTTCGAGTTTTGTGCTATAATAGAAAGGCTAGGCATATTATTCAATAATTTTGAAGGAGGTGAGGCATGTGTCTAGCAGTAACATTAATAGCCCACTCCCGTTCGATGAGAATGCGGAGAACGTACGTATTTACTGGCGATATTTTCGTAGAGTGGTGAAGTCATGCGGTAAGACCGCATATTATTTCAAAACTATGCGAAACCTCGAAAGCGAGGTTCCAGACGTTGTTAAATTAGCCCAAAGCAAAGGGTATAACCTTGGTTATTACAAGGGCAAGACGGCAAAGTGGGTCTGTGAGGCCCGAAGAGACCTCTACAAGTTCAAGGCCCATATGAAGGACGCTTATGATTTGGACTTATATTGTCCAGATCGCAAGTTCCTCAACAACTTAGTTGATGAGGACCGAAGAGCGTCCTATTACGACACTATCAGGAGATTCAGTAAAGAACTTATTATACTGACCCCTGATGAAGTGGAAGGGCGCTACCAAAAGCGCCTCGCCAAACGCGAGGCCAAACTGAAAAAAGGAGGTAAAACCTAACCCCCGCCCTGCGCGGGGGCTTTTCTTTTTCAAAAAATCATGTATAATATGTTCTACTATTAACAAAAAGGAGAAATCATGCTAGCGATTCGCATGCAACGTAATGGCCGAACACATTACCCCACGTATCGGATAATCGTCCAAGAAGCGCAGCGCCACCCTCTTTCGGGTCGTGTTGTCGCCGAGGTCGGCAACTACAACCCAGCAACCAAAAAAACCACTTTGGATACCGCCAAAATTGAGAAATACCTCAGTTGTGGCGCTCAGCCATCCAGCCGTGTTGCCTTCATTTTGAAGAAAAACGGTGTCAAACTTCCAGCTTGGTACAAAGAGGCTCCCAAGAAAAAATCTGCCCCCAAGCACGCCGATAAACTTCGTAAAAACCAGCCCAAGGATGCACCTGCTCCCGAGGCACCAGCCCCCGAAGAGCCCACCGAAACCCCTGTTACCGAAGAAGCTGAAGCCCCAACTGCTGAATAGAGCAAAAAATAAAGAGCCCAAGAGAGCTCTTTATTTTTTTGCTCTCCCATGCTATAATTAACACTAACAACTTAAACGGAGAAAACCCCAATGGCTACTATCGACCAACAATTCGTAGAATATATCGTAAAAACCCTCGTCAATAACCCCGACAAAGTCGCAGTCGATCGCAAAATTGATGAAAAAGGCGTCTTGCTCAGCCTCACCGTTGATCCTGAAGACGTCGGTCGCGTCATCGGCAAACGTGGCGCCACTGCTCAATCTATTCGTACTTTACTTCGTGCGCTCGGCACCAAAAATGACGCTCGCTACAACCTTAAAATCGTTAACACCGATGGTTATGAAGGTGGTCCTCGCGAGGATCGCCCTGTGGAAAAACCTGTGGAAAACGCTGAAACTACCGAGGAGCCCGTTGAAGCTGAAGCAGTCGAAGAGACCGAAGAAGAGCCTGGCACCGACCTCGCCGAGAAAACTCGCGCCGAACTCGCCGACCTCGACGATTTGGACATCTAAAACACATCCCCACCTCACACAAAGCGAAAATCCCCCACCAAGGGGGATTTTTAACTGCATTTTTCAAAAAACTAGCAAACCCTCTTGACAACATCAAATCGCTCATGTATAATCCTCTACAAGCTAACTGCGAGTCGGCTTACATACAAGTTGAGAGCTTATCTATGTCTAGAAACCCACCCCAGAGGTGGTTTTTTGGTTTTATCTGAAAATATGTTATAATACACTTTATGCTGCTTTGCAGTAAATTGTACTTTAGGAGGCTTATTATGTTTGACCAACCACGTCGTATCGCTAGCTTCACAGTCGATCACACCAAGCTTTTACCAGGGATTTATCTTTCTCGCGAATACCGTGAAAATAACACCCTGATTCGCACATTTGACCTACGACTGATTCGTCCCAACACCGAACCATGTCTCGATCAGGCGGGCTTACACACCATCGAGCATCTTGGCGCAACTTTTCTCAGAACCGTCTCGACCGTCAAAGACCAAGTGATTTATTTCGGTCCCATGGGTTGTCGCACCGGATTTTACATGATCCTAGCTAACGTCCCCAATTCCGTAGTTAAATCGCTGGTCATTTCAATGTTTGAATTCATTCGCGATTTTCAAGGTGAAATTCCTGGCGCTAAAATCGAAGAGTGTGGCAATTATCTTGAGCACAACCTGACTTTGGCCAAAGTCTATGCCACTCAATATCTTGGTAAAATTACCAAAAATTGCCCAACTCAGTATTCCTATCTTTAGTCTCCACCCCAGCAAAAACCCCAGATTAAATCTGGGGTTAACGTTTTTATTCTTTGCTATTTCTGACGAAATTATTAAAAGCGACACTATCAAGATTGTCGCTCACAATTCGCCAACAGGTGATATTTGGAAAAAGTTCAGTCAAAAAGCCTAATTCCATATCAAAAATTGCCGGCTCACTCACATTAGTTTCAGTCACAAAATCCGAGCTAGTATAACAGGGAACACCAAGACTAGGCACACCTTCAACCTTCGGTTTATTCAGCTTTCCGGGTGTATCTGAGTATTCTGCGTTGAATTGGTGCATATGGCTTTCCGTGACAAAAACCTCCGTCCCCACAGGCAAGGTATTACTTCCTGCAAAACCAAACAGCATCAAGTCGTGTTTATGGAACGGAATTAGCTCAGATAAGCTAAGTAGCGTCTTGATGATGTTTCTTGGTCCAACACCTGTCTGAACAATTTCGTGTCTGTCTCCGAATCTGGCTTTTGCCATTTCGAATTCACGAGCAAATGGGGTTAAAATAACCAAAAAAATCGCCTCCTGAAAAATATTTTTTAACGTACAAACAAAACGTTCTGTCCAATATATCATATTTTTTCATTTTTCCCCTTGCTTTTTTTCGATGAATCCTGTAAAATAACCCTCAAGAAGCAGTTTGCCAATTTTTTTGACGCTATGTGGGATTGGCGACCCAACTAGCAAAACTTGGCAGTAATCTTCGGCGCTAAAGATTACTAAACATAATATAAAAAGGACAATTTGTGAAATCACAGAAGACTAGTGGTCGTATTTCTTTTACGGAAGAAGACCAGGCCCTTCCCATTCCTGATTTGATCACACATCAAAAGGACAGCTGGGAAGATTTTGTCAAATCTGGATTGCGTGAGATTTTCAGCGAGCTCAACCCGATTGACGATTACACTGGCCAAAAATTTTCATTACGCTTTAAGGACTATTATTTCAAAGCTCCTGCCGAAAGCGAACGCGAAGCAAAAGATAATCTCACCACCTATAATGCTCCCCTGCATGTGCAGGTTGAGCTAATCAATAAAATCACTGGTGAAACCAAAGAGCAAGACGTTTTCTTTGGCGATTATCCTTGGATGACCGATCGTGCCACCTTTATTATTAACGGCACCGAACGCGTGATTGTCTCTCAGCTGATTCGTTCCGCTGGCGTGTTCTTCACTGCAGAGAACATTAATGGCAAAAACTATTATGGCGCCAAAGTTATTCCTGGCCGTGGTGCTTGGCTCGAATTTGAAACAGCACCCAACGGTTGTATCAGTGTCAAAATTGATCGCCGCCGCAAAATTCCTGTTACGACTTTTTTGCGCGCTCTTGGCATTGCTAAAAATTCTGAAATTAAATCTAAATTTGCCAAAGTTGATACTGGTGAAATTAATTATATTGATGCCACTCTTGATAAAGACACTACGCGTGGCCAGTCCGAGGCCTTGATTGAAGTCTTTCGTCGCTTGCGACCAGGTGATCTCGCTACTGTTGAGAACGCCCATTCCATGATTGAACGCACTTTCTTTGACTATAAACGCTACGATTATTCTCGTGTCGGTCGCTATAAAATCAACCATCGCCTTGGTTTTGATACGCCAAACGATAGCGAACACCGCACCCTGCAAATGAAAGACTTACTTGCTATGATCAGCGAGATTATTCGCCTTAATAATACGCAAGAACCAGCCGACGATATTGATTCGCTCGCCAACCGTCGCGTCAAACTGGTCGGTGAATTAGTACAACGTCAATTCCGCCTTGGTATGCTCCGTCTCCAGCGCAACATTCTTGACCGCATGTCCATGGCTAACCCTGAAGAAATCACTCCCGCTCAGCTGCTCAACTCTCGCCCAGTTGTCGCTGCCGTTAGGGAATTCTATGCTAGCTCGCAACTTTCGCAGCTGATGGACGAAACCAATCCATTTTCTGAACTTGCTCACAAGCGCCGTCTTTCGTCTATGGGTCCAGGTGGTCTCACTCGCGAACGCGCTGGGTTTGATGTGCGTGATGCTCATCCCACTCACTACGGTCGTATTTGTACCGTCGAAACTCCAGAAGGCGCCAACGTCGGTCTTGTCTTAAACCTTGCCACTTATGCCCGCATCAACGAATACGGCTTTATTGAAGCACCTTATCGTGTCGTCAAAAAAGGCAAAGTCACCGACGAGGTGATTTACGTTGATGCTGCCGCTGAAGACAAAATGATTATCGCTGATGCCTCTGTTAAACTAAGTCCAGAAGGCAAGTTTAAAGAAGAGTGGGTCTCTGCTCGTGTGCATGGTAATCCTAGCCAAGTCGAATCCAAACACGTCACTCATATTGATGCCGCTCACAAAGAAATTCTTGGCGTCTCGGCCGCTCTAATTCCTTTCATTGAGAAAAACCGCGTCGATCGTTCTTTGATGGCTTGTGCTATGCAGAAACAGGCCGTTCCTTTACTTCGCAACGACAATCCTATAGTTGGTACTGGCATTGAAAAGGAAATCGCCAAAAACACTTCCCAAATTGTTTTTGCCGAAGGTCCAGGCACTGTTAAAAAGGCCGACGGCGAATCCATTATCGTCACCTACAACAAGGGCGGCGATAAAGAATACAAACTCATGCATTTTGAAAAGACCAACGATGATCGTTGCTACAATCAACGTGCCAAAGTCATTCGTGGTCAAAAAGTCAAAAAAGGTGACATTCTGATTGAAGGTGCGTCCATCAATGATGGAGAGCTTGCTCTTGGTAAAGATCTTCTGGTTGCCTTTATGCCTTGGCGTGGTTATAACATGGATGATGCCATCGTGATTTCTTCTCGTCTCGTTGAAGATGACAGGCTGACTTCTATCAATATCAAAGATTTTGATGTTGAGGTCCGTGATACCAAACTTGGTCCTGAACAAGTCACTCGAGATATTCCTAATGTTAGCGAACACTCGCTACGTCACCTTGGCGAAGACGGCATTGTTACTATTGGCTCCGAAGTTTCCGCCGGCGATATTTTAGTTGGTAAAATTACCCCCAAAGGCGAACAAGAACTCAGCTCAGAAGAGCGTCTGTTGCGTGCAATTTTCGGCGAAAAAGCCAAAGACGTGCGCGACACTTCCGTTCGTATGAACGGTAGTTCCACTGGTAAAGTTGTTGATGTGCGTGTCTTTACTCGCGATCAAGGTCACGATTTGAAAGCCGGCGTTCTGATGCAAATCAAAATCTATGTCGCCGAGATGCGCAAAATTAGCGTTGGTGATAAATTAGCTGGTCGTCATGGCAACAAAGGTGTGATCTCGCGTATTCTTCCCGTCGAAGATATGCCATTTATGGCCGACGGCACACCGGTTGATGTTCTGCTTTCGCCGATGGGCGTACCAAGCCGTATGAATCTCGGTCAGCTCTTTGAGATTCACCTTGGCATGGCCGCTAAGGCACTTGGCTATAAAGTCACGACACCATCCTTTAACGGTGTGTCTGATGAAGCTATTTCTAGCGAGCTCGAAAAAGCCGGATTCAACAAAGATGGCCGTGTCCAACTTTACGATGGCCTCACCGGGGAACCATTCAATGAGCGTACATCGGTTGGTGTCATGCATATTCTTAAGCTTCACCATATGGTTGAAGATAAAATTCATGCTCGTTCTACTGGTCCTTACACCATGGTTACTCAACAGCCACTTGGTGGTAAAGCCCAAAATGGTGGTCAGCGTTTCGGAGAAATGGAAGTCTGGGCGCTCGAAGCTTATGGCGCCGCCACGACTTTGCAGGAAATGCTCACTATCAAATCTGATGATGTTTATGGTCGCGCCAAAGCCTACGAAGCTATTATCAAGCACGAACCCATTGAAGGACCCAAGCTTCCGGAAGGCTTTAATGTCTTAGTCAAAGAGCTTCAGGGTCTTGGTCTCAAAGTCGATCTTCTTGATCACGGCAATTCCGCTGATGCCAGCGACGTTATCGAACAAACTTCTCGCGAAATCGAAAAGGAAAAGGGTGACCAAACTATTTATGACCAGCACAACGCTAGCGAAGAGCCTGAAATCACTGATCTTGACGGCGAAGAATCCGCTCAGATTCTAGATGAGGAGGGCATACAAATAATAGAAGGAGATGACGATGGAACCGTTGATCTCGGAGAGGAGTTTTAATCATGGCTTGGATGGATAATATCATTAGCGCCAGTGATTTCGATGCGATTCGACTTTCAGTCGCCAGCACCGACGATATTCTTAACTGGAGCTATGGTGAAGTTCTAAAACCAGAAACCATTAACTATCGTACTCAAAAACCCGAACGCGACGGCTTGTTCTGCGAACGTATTTTTGGACCAGTCAAAGACATCAACTCTCACGACGCCAAACTCAAAGGCGTGCGCTCGCGCGAAGCTGCTGTTGATAAAGAAGGGAACCTTGTCACCAAGGCTATTTCGCGTCGCGAACGTATGGGGCACATTTCTCTGGCTGCGCCAGTTGCACACATTTGGTTTATGCGTGGTATGCCTAGTGCCATTGGACTTTTGCTTGACCTTACTATTAAAAACATTGAAAGAGTTGTCTATTTTGCTTCATATCTTATCACCGATGCAAAAACTGAAGAAATCACCAAGACTTTAGGCGATCTTGAAGCGCAAACCACTGCCGCTCGCCAAGCAATTAAGGTCCGCTACGAAAAAGCTGCTTCCGACAAAAACGCCAACCTAAAAGCTCTTGCTGACGAACAGTCCAAAGAGCTCGAAGAGCTCGAAGCAGACTATATTGCTCGTAAAAACCAACTCGAAGGTTTTCGTAAAGGCGCAGTGATTAGCGAAGTTGATTATCGTAACTTACCAGAAGAATACGAAGAATTAATCTCCGTAGGCATGGGTGCCACCGCTATCAAAAAATTGCTCGACGAAATTGACGTCGATGCTTTAATTGAAACGCTGCGAGAACAAATCACTACCGCCAAAGGCCAAAGAGAGAAAAAGCTCACCAAGCGTCTCAAAATCATTGAGGGTATGAAATCTGCTGGCATTAAGCCCGAAGATTTAATCTTGACGGTTATTCCGGTCATTCCACCCGATCTTCGCCCCATGATTTCTTTACCTGGTGGTCGCTTTGCTACTTCTGATTTGAACGATCTCTATCGTCGCGTTATCAACCGCAACAATCGCCTCAAGAAATTGATTAGCCTCAACGCTCCAGAAGTTATTTGTCGTAACGAAATGCGCATGCTTCAAGAAGCCGTGGATGCCTTAATCGATAACTCTTCCGCTCGCGGTAATCGTGCAGCGAGTTCTCAAAATGGTCGTCGCAAACTCAAAAGCCTTTCTGATCTTTTGAAAGGGAAGCAAGGTCGTTTTCGCCAAAACTTGCTCGGTAAGCGTGTAGATTATTCTGGCCGCTCTGTCATCGTAGTTGGTCCGGAACTGCGTCTCAACGAATGTGGCTTGCCTAAACAAATGGCACTTGAGCTGTTTAAGCCCTTCGTTGTCAGCTGGCTAATTTCTAACGAGCGCGCCAACAATATTCGTGTTGCCACCCGTATGATTGAAGCTGGCGAAGCCATTGTTTGGGATGCCCTTGATGAATGTATCAAAGATAAATACGTACTCTTAAACCGTGCTCCGTCTCTTCACCGTCTTTCAGTACAGGCCTTCCAGCCGAAACTCATCGACGGCAAAGCTATTCAGCTTCACCCGCTAGTTGCCTCAGGCTTTAACGCCGACTACGATGGTGACCAAATGGCGGTTCACCTTCCTTTGTCCGAAGATGCTCAGCTCGAAGCTCGTGAATTGATGGCCGCTGATAAAAACCTTTTGAAGCCCGCCGACGGTGCTCCCGTACTTTCAATTTATCAGGATGTGGTGCTCGGTATTTACTATTTAACTTACGATAAGCCTGGCACTGCCACCGACGAAGTCAAGGCCTTTAGCTCTATTTACGAAGCTGAAATGGCCTATGATCAGGGCATCATCGCTTTACAAACGCCAATTCGTGTCTTTACCAAAAAAGAAATTAGGGATACTACTCTCGGTCGCGTCATTTTTAACGAAGTTTTGCCGGATGACTATCCTTACGACAATTCTGTCCAAACCAGCAAACAACTCAAAAAAGTCATGGCCAACATCTTTGACATTTACGGCGCTGACGTTATGGTAAAAACCGCTGATACCATTAAGGATCTCGCGTTTGAATATGAAACCATCGCCTCAGTCTCTACCGCCAAAGATGACTACCCAACTTATTCCGAAATCGACGACTTCTTGGCCGAAGGTGATGCTAAGACCGCTTTGATTCAAGAACAGTTCGATCAAGGACTTGTCACTGAAGAAGAGCGCTCTAACCTCACAATCGCTAACTGGCGCAATATCGACAACGAGATTTCCGACTTCCTAAAATCCAAACTAGCCGACATGGATACGGATATTGCTGTGATGGTTAATTCTGGCGCCCGTGGCTCCGTTTCCAACATTAAACTTGCCTCTGCCGCCATTGGCATCATGGTGGATATCAACAACAACGAAATCGAACTTCCTGTCAAATCTAGCTACAAAAAGGGCTTGAATACTCTAGAGTCCTTTATCGCCACTCGTGGTGCGCGTCAAGGTCAGGTATCTACCGCTCTGCGTACTGCAGATTCAGGCTATCTCACTCGTCGCCTGGTTGATGTTGCGCAAGATGTCTTTACTACCGAGGAAGAAGTGCCCGATCCAGGTTACATGGTTTATAAATACGAAACCGAACTTTCTGGTATCGACTTTGCCGATCGTATCGCGGGTCGCTATACTGCTGAACCCGTTCCTGGCTACATCGCTGCCGACCAATTAATCTCTCGCGAAATCGCTGACCAAATCGCTGCCGACGAAAAGGTTGAATCAGTCAAGATTCAGTCTATTCTGACCACCACTGCTATCGAAGGCGTGCCTCGCAAAGCTTATGGTATCGACATGTCAACTCGTGAGCTCGTCGAGGCGCATCAACCAGTTGGTGTGATTGCCGCTCAATCTCTCGGTGAGCCTGGCACACAGCTGACGCTTGATACTAAGCACGGTTCTGGTGTGGCTGGCTCTGGCGCAATCGCTCGTGGTTTGCCTCGTGTTGAGGAACTTCTCGAAGCTCGCTCACCAAAAGGTCAAGCTTACGTTACTCCAATCGACGGTGTCGTAGAAGTCTGGGAGGACGGGAATCACTATGTTGTACAGATTACGCCTGAATCTGGCGAGATTATGCGTCTGCCACTCGAGGGTCGCAAACCCAAAGTCAAAGATGGCGCCAGTGTCAAAACTGGTGATGTACTTGCTGCCAAAGCCAAGGGCGCCTCTCCGCTCGTTGCTACCAGTGATGGTAACGTTCAGCTAGTCGAAGATGCCATCATCTTGGTTGCCGGTGCTTCTGCTCCAGTACGTGTGGAAATTCCTGGCACCGACGAACTGGTTGTTAAATCTAACGACTCCGTAAAAGCTGGTGACCGCCTTACTGCTGGTTCACTTAACCTTCAAGATCAACTCAAATATAAAGGCGCTGAAGAAACCGCTCGTTACATTATGAACGACGTACTCAATGTTTATGCTGCTCAAGGCCATAAGATTTCTACCAAACACCTTGAGATCATTGTTAGCCAAATGTTTAGCCGTGTCATGATTGATGAGCCTGGTGACTCCTCCTTTGTTTCTGGCGATATTGTTTCTCGTGCTGCTGTGATTGTCGAAAATCAAGAACTTGAAGCTAAAGGTAAAACTCCTGCCACCTTCACTCGCTTACTACTTGGTATTACCAAGGTTTCTATCTGGTCCGATTCCTTCCTCTCCGCCGCTTCTTTCCAAGACACCACTCGTGTGCTGATTAACGCCGCTATTAATGGTCGTGTTGATCGTCTCCGTGGTCTCAAGGAAAATGTCATCATCGGCCGTAAAATTCCAGTTGGTACTGGAGTCAATCCGATTATTGCCGACTTAGCCGAAACTTCAGCGGACGACGTTGAGCCAACCGAAGCAGATTTAGCTGACGTTTAGGAGTAGCGATGTTTGTCGATACCGCCAAAGTCAAACTTCAGGCCGGAAAGGGCGGCGACGGTGCCGTCTCTTTCCGCCGGGAGATTTATATCCCAAAAGGTGGTCCTGACGGTGGCGATGGCGGTAAAGGCGGCTCGATTATTTTTCAAGCCGACAAAAACACCAACACTCTTTTAGATTTTCGTTTTAATCCCGAACTCAAAGCCGAAAATGGTAAAAACGGCGCTGGCCAACGCGCCGCCGGCCGCTCCGGCAAAGACCTCATCGTTAAAGTCCCAATCGGCACCGTAGTCTATCGACTAGACAAGCCTACGACTAAAACTTTTTTTCAGGAGTGTCCGCGACCAACGGGGAGCGGTTTAAGTGACGAGCCCCATAACGATGGACGCGAGGAAACGTCTCCTGAAAAAAATGGTTTTAGTCGTATTGTCATTTCTGATCTAATTCACGATGGCGAACAGGCCATTATTGCCAAAGGCGGCGACGGCGGCTTCGGCAACGCTCACTTCAAAAGCTCTACTCGTCAAGCCCCAATCATCGCCGAAGTCGGCGAACCTGGCGAAGAATTTGAAGCCGAACTTGAACTGAAATTGCTTGCCGACGTTGGCTTAGTTGGTCTTCCTAATGCAGGCAAATCCACTTTTTTGTCGGTTGTTTCTAACGCCAAGCCCGAAATTGCCGACTATCCTTTTACTACGCTCGTTCCTAATCTCGGCGTTGCTACCATCGACGACCAAGATATTTTAATTGCCGATATTCCTGGCCTTATCGCTGGCGCTTCGGAAGGCAAAGGTCTTGGCCACGCCTTTTTACGTCACATTGATCGCACGGCAGTACTTCTGCATCTCATTGATATCTACAATGACGATGCTGGCGAGGCTTATCAAACTATCCGTAACGAACTCGAAAAATATTCTGACCTAAAAGATCGTCCCGAAATTGTTGCCCTCACTAAATGCGAAGGTGTTGATTCTGAAATTATTAACATGCAAAAACAGTCAATTCTCAAAATCAACCCCACCGCCAAAATTTTTACAATTTCCGCCACTGCCCACCAGGGAATTACCGAAATTCTCCGCGCCCTGAAGAAAACTATCAACAAATCAGTCAAACAAAAACCTCTCGACGCTTCTACCAACAAATCTTCCAAACATTCTGATGTGGTTCCCACCATTTCTCTTAGCTCCAAAGAACTTAAAGACACCTGGAAAGTCGAAAAACAAGACGACAAGTTTGTCGTTACTGGCGCCAAAATCGAAAAATTTGCTCTTCGCACCGATCTTGATAATTACGCCAGCCTTAATCGCCTACGTGACATTATGAAAAAAATGGGCATTCGTGCCGAGCTTACCACTCAAGGCGCGCAACCCGACTCCATTATTTCTATTGCCGGCAAAAAATTTCCTCTCGTTGAAGATTATTAGCCTTACGTTCTCGCCACCACACCCAAACTATCGCTAGCACTATCGGCACAAACAATAACAAAACCCACGGATTATTTGGCTCAATGCTCACCAAAAAGGCTTTTTGCTCCCCAAAAAATCGCATCACCGCTAAATGAAAATCCAGCGCCCACTCTGTAATTTTACCCACTATAGGCCCCAACATAGGCACTTCTGCCACCACTCCAGCCAAAAACACCAACCCCATCACCAGCGACATAGATGGCAAAATCATTAAATTTGCCGCTACGGCAATCAGCGATACCGAGCCAAAGACAAATAACGAAATTGGCGCACACATCAACGTCGCTGAAACTGTCATCAAAATTAAACTCGCCACTTTTGGTGGTTTTTCTTGTCCATAAAGTAATTTTTCTAGCATTGGCATCACCAACAAAATTCCACTATAAGATGCAAACGACAACAACCACCCCACATCAATCGCAAATAATGGGTTGATCATTAATGTGATTGCCATCACAATCAAAATTAATCTTAGCGGCATAAACCTACGTCCCACATACCACGCTAACAACGTCATAATTGACACCAGCCCAGCTCGCATAATCGATGCTGTCCAGCCAATCATTCCTGCAAAAATCAAAATTAACCCCACCGCCACAAACGCCCCGCAAAATCGTGATATTTTCCCGAAAGTACGTCGCACAAATACCACAATAATCGAAAGATGCGTACCTGATGCCACCACAATATGCGACAACCCCGCCACTTTCAACCCTTCTTTTAATTCCCACGGCAAATCCTCTTTAATCCCTAATAAATACGCCAACCCTAATTGCGATTCTTCTTCCGGCATATTTTTCCTCACTCTTTCTGCAAACCCATCGCGCACTTTCACTAAAATCCCACTCTGCTCGGACTTTTTTAAATTTTTTTCCTGCTCCATCAACGCCACGCTCGTTCTCGCTCCTCCTAACCCCAACCCCAAAATCAGAATCACCACCACAAAAATTCTTCTTGGCCACGTCCAGGCTATCAAAAACACCAAAGTTGTCACTCCCACTAGCCACCAAAATAAATCTTCCATTTTCAACCATTCCCACTGCCACAGCATTTCTCCAGCTACGCCCAGTACCACTCCCCAAACTAGCGCCATCAAAATATAAGACGCATGTATTTTCTTCATAATCAGACCTTAACCTAAACTCTGTATCCACCGCAAACATAAGCAGGGAATCCCTAAAAGCATGCTATAATATAGGCTATTATGACAGCAAAAGCACAAAAGCCCGTAATTGCCGATTACAACGGCTATGATTACAAAAAGATTTTTTGGGAAGACGCCGATCGTGAGTATGAAGATCTCGCCGACCGTTTGGCTATTCGCAAACTCTTGCCCCAAAAAATGGACAATTTTGTTGATATTGCAGGTGGTTATGGACGCCTCGCCGACGAATACATCAACCGCGCCAAAAAATCCACTATTTTTGACTATTCCAAAACCGAACTCAAACAAGCCAAAGACAAATATGGCGATCGCATTTTCACCAAAGCTGGCGATATTTATCACCTACCTTTCCGCGACGGCGAATTTGACTCCCTTATGATGGTGCGCGCCACCCATCATTTCAAAGACATGAAAAAAGTTACTAGCGAACTTTATCGCATTCTTGCTCCAGGAGGCATTGCGGTGATTGAAGTCGCCAACAAAAGAACCTTGCCCAAAATTTTCCGCTATCTTTTCAAAAAATCCGATATCAACCCCTTTGATAAAAAACCTTCCCATCTCAAAGACCTCAGCAAGGCTGGTTTTTTCAACTATCACCCCAAATATATCGAAAAAATTTTCAAAGACGCTGGCTTCAAAATTGTTGCCGTGCGTTCCGTTTCCAACTTCCGTAGTCTAAAACTCAAAAAACTTTTCGGCACCAAAGCTCTGTTTCGTCTCGAAAAAGGCGCTCAGAAAATTCTCGCGCCTATTCGTTTCGCCCCCTCAATTTATTACAAACTACAAAAATAAAATGGTAGAGCCAGCTGGACTCGAACCAGCATTGTAGGCTTAGAGGGCCTATGTCCTATCCATTGAACGATGGCTCCACCCGCGCCCATTATACCATAAAAAACACAGAGACCGCCCCATCTCTGTGTTTTCGTTTTATTGATGGCTCTTGCTTTTTCTCAGGGCAAATCGAGTAAGGCCCAAGGCAAAGACACAGATCATCACGGTAAACAGGGAAGACTCCAGTCTGCTTTCTGATACAGCATCTTTTCCAGTTTTTGGCACATCGATTTGTTCGTTAGGATTAGCAGAATCTTGTTTTTCCTCAGAGTTTTCTTCTCCCCCAGGGCCATTCTCCTCACCACCTGGCGAATCGTTAGCGCCCAATAGATAAATATGCCCAGACTTCACCGCTCCCGTATAGGCAAGATAATCTATCAGGTCAGGATTCTCTTGATTATGCGTGATAATTTCTTCCAAATCAGCGTTTGCCAGCAAGGTTTTATATTCAACCAGATCTTCGTCACCCGCCGCCTCAAAAGCAACTTCGTCTTTTATTGTGCTAAAGCTCGCGTCTTCGGGTTCCACAGTCAAGCCACTATCCACTTCCACGCCCATATATTCTCGTCCTGCAAATGCTGACTTTTGTGCGCTATTTTTTACCATCACCGCGAAGTTATCCCCATGAAGAGTTGTATCCCCACCCCAAAACACTAACGGATTTTCCCGCTCAGTAATACCATACCTTCCTTTCGTTTCGGCCGAAGCTACATCCACACCATCAACCGTGAAGTCCTGTAAGACTGATAAGCCTATCTGATTGCTATCGATAATTGTTTTTCCACCCTCAAATGCGACTTCTTGGCTCACCAAACCACCATTATAGAGGCCTGCTCCATAATCTGATCCAGCAGGATTTTCTAAGTTGGTCGATACATGTAATTCTCCGCCTCGTATTGCTATTGCTCCAGGTGCGAGTACGCCGGTAGCGCCTGCATTAATCATCAGCTTCCCGTCATTCATCACTAAAATCGAAGACAAAATCCCAGCCCGCTTCTCTTGAGTACTTTCTTTAATCACAATATTAGCTTCTCCGCCGTTCATTTCCACCGCTTCGGTTGCCGAAATTCCTCGTCCAGTAGCGTTCACGGCCAGTGTTCCATTATTCACTTCAACCACCTTGCCACACACGCTATTAATTGCCTCGTCACCCTCACTGCCAATTTGCACCGTGCCAGTTTGACTAAAGATTACATCGCTGAACTCATTAACCGCCCAATCTTCTTCTTCGTCCCAAAACTCCTCAGGTATTTCCCCCATAGACAATACCGTGCAGTCGTGTTTGCCCTCTGCACTAATCGCTGC
Source organism: uncultured Candidatus Saccharibacteria bacterium (assembly GCA_964345645.1). GTDB lineage: Bacteria > Patescibacteriota > Saccharimonadia > Saccharimonadales > Saccharimonadaceae > Nanosyncoccus. Next base: position 3,938 of record CAYFRK010000007.1, on the reverse strand, counting down.
CTGTGAAAATTCTAAGCTTCCATCTCCTCTAAATTCTGTCGGTCCAAGACTTAATATTCCTGGAACATCATCATAAATGTTGTCGGCATTGATTATATTATTGCCCTTTAGATTTATAACAAGATCCATTGCCTCAAAGCCCGGCATCATTATAATGTTGGACCCATTATAATTTTCTAATGTTAATGTATTGGTGGTTCCCACGTCCCAGTCCCAGATTGCTGAACCATCACTCTCACCCATCAACCCGTATGGTGTCACAGATAAAGTTTTATCAACATATTCCCCATAAACGGTTATATCCTCAGTAATTGGTCTATCAAAACTAAAGGGTTTAGTCAGTTTGCTGTCTTCATACCAACCATTAAACTTAAAGTTTTTATAATCTCCCTTTTCAACCATTTCCGCCTTTTCGCCATAGCCTAACACTTGTGGGTTAGAGTCTATATAGCATATACTATCCTCTCCATATTCATCTTCTTCAGTATAACTACCATCATAGGCGAACCCACAAGCGTCATAGCCCCACAGACCTGTGTACCCATCTATAACAAAGCGTATTTTGGGTGCCCTAGTATCTTCGCTCTCCGTCCATCTTCCCCACAATTCCGTATCTTCCGCAATCACTGTACCCGCATCAAATTTGTTGGCAAAACCCTCATCCACATACCACCCGTCAAAGGTCCAACCAGGCACCACTTCGGGGTAGGGAATATAATCTCCATAAGTCAGCGTTTGCTCATTCTCCCACGTCCATCCACCTGGCTTCGGATCACTTACGTGAAAAGTTATCGTATGTGAATTTCTCGCCCATTCTCCATATAGATTAACTTCTCCGGTCCCCGTTATTTGGGTGATTTCCGCCCCCGTTAAACCGTCATTATCGTGCCAGCCACTAAACGTCCAACCTGTTGCTGATGTATTGATATCTATCTCTTCGTCCCAGAAAATCATTTCTCTATCCATACCAGAGATATCTTGCAGCCTCGGGTTATCTTCCGATATAAAATGATAGTTTATCTTATATGCCTCAGTATCTTTAAACCGAATCAGCCCTTGCTCCCCCGCTACATATTGCCCATCCCCCAAGCTTTCTAGTGCCGTGATTGGATATTTGGTACTTCCGCGCCAAACCTTATTACCATCAGCATCATATTTAACTATCAACCCAGCAAAATTAAAATACCAGCCTTCACTATATTCGCATTTTCCGCCTGTTAAACTCTTCCATCTATTTCCTAAACCAAAAGCCCCCTCCCTATCCATCATTGCTCTCCCGCCCACCAAATATCCCCCATCATCTGTCTTAGCTACAGCGACACCTGCAGCAGCCCCACCTTCATTAAGTATCGTTCCCGTTTCCGTTTCCACCGACTTTAGCCAAACATTTTCTAAATTTTTCACTCCGTTTTCTGTGATCTCCCTATATTTCCCCGTCACCATACTTCCATACTCCGTTGTCCCCACTACCACATATTCGCCCTCTATCCCTTGCGTAATCGCTGATATAGACCCCACCTTTTCTCCAGCACTTACGTCCCAGTGCTTTTCTACTCCAGTTTTATCTTCATTTTCCACCAATTTTGCTAGGCGTGCATTCTGCAATTCCTCACCCCACTCATCTTCTTTCATTGCATTATAACCAATCACATATTGCCCATCTTGAATTTTTAGTAAAGTAGGTTTTGCAAAAGCGATTTCGTCTGTCACCGCTTCTTCCAAATCTTTTTTCCAAATAATATTATCTTCTCCAATCACTCCGCCTTTTTGATCTGGTAAATGCACCTTCATTATAAAAAACTTACTCCCCAGCCCACTATCACTTGCATCTGATCCATAAATCACATATTCGTTTTCTCCGTCCTTCTCTACTGCTTCAAAAAGCGTTCCATAAGACGTCCCCGGTTCTTTATATTGCCACGCTGACACTATCTTTGGATGGACGTATCCATCTCCGCCCTCCTCTACATCGCTTGACAGTTTTACAAAATATGCCGGGTCATAACCCCAAGCATTGCTTTGCCCTACCGCAACATATTCACCCGGAGACACCTCTTTTATATCGAATAGGCTTAGGGCAAATGATGGATCTGACTCGTTTTCCGTAAAGCCCATCTCATATTTTAAATTGTAGCCTGCCCTATCATAAAGTGACCAACCACCAGTTCCTGCTGTTGGGGTGGTATTACTAAAATCGCTTGTCTTTGCATTCTCATGTTTGATCATTAGGGAACTA
>CAYFRK010000007.1:0-1602 GCA_964345645.1 uncultured Candidatus Saccharibacteria bacterium | reverse complement strand
CAGTGCCATCTACATCTTGTAGCGCCGATACCTCCAACCTCCCCGCCGGAAACGCTCCCTCTGCCGCTTTCGCCGACAGCCCTATCCATCCCCCCACCCCCAAAACACCAGCCACTAGCCCCCGCCCAATCAGGCTTTTTCGTAAATTAATTTTCATCGAGATAAATTCTCCTTTCTCTCGCGGCTGTTTTTTAACCTTCTCTTACTTTCTAATTTACCATAAACGCTTTCGAAAAACAAGACTTTTCCGAGATCCGGCCCAAGCACAAAAACGGAGACCACCCCCGTCTCCGTTTTTGTTAGTCTGATTTACTCGCCAGACATCTCTCTTAAGATTTGCACCCTGCGCCTGAGGTCTACGATAATGACCCCTTCCAGGATAATCGCCACAAAGATACTGATTGTCAGCATTGCAATCTTCGCATCCAGCGTATTAACATTCTCCTCATCATCCTCGGTCAGAGGTATATCAATACTCTCCGGATAAATATGCGCCGACTTCACCGCCCCCTCATATGTTATATAATCCACCTCACCACCGTAGTATTCATCATAGACAGAAGTAACTATTTCTTCCAGCTCTGCATTTGCCAACAAAGTCTTATATTCAACTAAATCTTCGTCATCGCCCAACTCGAACGCCTCTTCATCTCTCATCGTACTAAACATTACATCTTCTGGATCTATTATTAATCCTCCATCCAGTTCCACGCCCATATAATCGCGCCCAGCAAACGTTGATTTTTGCGCCATACCCTCCACAATCGCCGCCGTATTCCCACCGTTAAGCGTTATGTCTCCGCCCAAGAATACCAGTGGGTCTTCGTATTCAAAGATATTATATTTTGCTTTTAGGCTAGGGAAGAGCTGTTGTACCTCATCACTTATCTTCTGTGTTGCAAACCACTGCCTAGCCGTCAGAGCCATGTGATTACTTCTGATATTTGATTTGCCGCCCTCGAAGATCACGTTTTGGCTCGCAATACCACCATTGTAATAATCGCCCTCTTCATAATCGACCACATAACCTGGGGTATTTTCTATATCAGAGTGTATATTTAACACGCCATCTCGTATCACTGCCGCATCAAACGCCACCACACCGGTAGCTCCCCCACCAATATTTAGCACCCCGTTGTTCATCGCCATAATCAATGTCTCAATCCCAGCCCGCCTTTCTTGAGTACTTTCTTTAATCACAATATTAGCTTCTCCACCGTTCATTTCCATCGCTTCGGTTGCCCAAATTCCTAGTCCAGTAGAGTTCACGGCCAGTGTTCCATTATTCACTTCAACTACATTTCCACACACGCCGTTAACTGCCTCGTCTCCCACGTCACCGATCTTTATCGTTCCAGTTTGGTTAAAGATTACATTTCCCAGCTGATTGATTAGCCAATCATCATCTATTAGCCAATCATCATCTCCACTGGGTTCATCAGTCCTTAGTGTCATTATCGCGCAACTCCCCCATGGATCGTTGTCGTAATAGTCATCATCCGCCTGTGAAATTTCTAAACTCCCGCTTCCGCTAAACGTAAGTGATCCGTAGCTAAATATTCCCATAATCCAGTTAGCCGATGCACCCATCTTATTTTCTCC
>CAYFRK010000006.1:31608-40386 GCA_964345645.1 uncultured Candidatus Saccharibacteria bacterium | reverse complement strand
TTTCGTTGCTTTCTTCAGTTTTATTGAAAAGATTATTCTTAGCTTTTTCAATTCGTCTAGCAGCAGCTTCCGGATCGAAAGGTGGCACATCTTCTAGTGGACGTTTTTCTACGCTTGCTTGTGGATTTTCGCCGGTTGAGCCAACTCTTTCTGCGCCGTTAATCATGAATAATCTCCGAGTTATTTGATATATCCCCATAAACCCCGATTGCTGCACGTAGCAGAACTACGCGGAGGGCTGATTTTGTACCCTCATCGAGATCTGAGTGTTTTTCGGAATCGGTTCCAGAGTTAAAAGGTACTTGTTCTGCTATGCCATCCCAGACCGTATTTTCTACTATTGAATCACTTGGCGCTTCATCGGCGCTTTCTTGTTGAGTTCTGGCTTTGTTAGGATCCATATTTTCCCATCCAGTAACTGTTTTCTGTTGATCGTTGATGTGGCCAAGAGATTCATCCATATTTTTATTCTCCTAGACTCTCGTCTCTTTTTTCTAATTCTGCCGCAAATTCTTCTACGGTTTTTGCATCCGGAAACCCTAAATAGTATTCTTCTTTATAGCGTTGCACCATTGCTTCTGTTTCGTCGCCTTGTAATTGTTCGGAAAAGGCGTTTTTTCGCCAATAAAAATCTGTAAACTTCTTATAGTCGAAAGCTTCTTTTCCGCTCTGTTCGGCATCGGCTATTGCTTTATTTAGGCGTTCCTTTTTTTCATGCTCTTTTCTAGCTGCCGCCATAGCAATATCCCACTCTCCGGCGGCTGATTGCTGATCTGGCGATGTGTTTTGTCTATTGTCTGGCATATTATCCATCTCGTCTCCTTATTTAGATTTACTATCTAGGGCTTCGCCTAGTGTTTTACCAATATACTCTCTCAAAGCAGCAACATTCTTTGCCGCATATTGTTTTGAGTTTTCATCAAAATACGCATCCTCAAAATGTGCGATATATTCTTCAGTAATTACGGTGTCTCTTATTGCTGCTATTTCTGCATCGATACTCTCATCGCTAGACATTACTGCCTTTTCTGCTAGAGCCTCTTTTCCCAGTATTGTTTGCATTTTCCCATTTTCGAGCCTAGCGGCCTCAACTGTCTGTTTAGTCTCAGGATCGAAAACTCTTAAAGTGTAGGCGCTAACTGTGTCCGGATGTTCCGACATTTGCCCAAATAGAGCAGAGCGATTTTTTCGAACTGCCGAAAAAGCATTTGCTACTCCGTTAAAGTTCAGGATCGGATCTTCGCCGCCCTTTGTTCTAGATAATACGCGTACGGCAGATAGTTCTAATGGGACATCCATGTCGAGGATAGCGACTTCACGATCCGTTTCTGCCGCATCTTCGAATACGTCCTCAAAATCTGTTGGATATGCCATTAGCTTATCATATACCATTGAGTACGGTTCTTTTGCGGCTCTCTCTCGCATAGCGTGAGAAAGTTTTCTACTCAGCATAGAAGACTCATCGTGGACTTGAACATGGCTCATCTTACCATCTTCTCTTAATGGGGTTTTTAATACATCTGGAGCCAAAGTTCCGCTCGGTTCACCAGTTTCATCTAATATTCCATTAAATAACCCTCCGCGCAGGGCGGTAGTTTTGCCGCTTCCGCATGTTCCGCGTAGACAATAAATAGTTGGTTTTCGACCCTCATCTATCTCGTGTTGTCTGAGTCTTTGCGATAGCGCATCGGCTCTTGCGAGCATTGTCGTAATTATTCGTTCATGGAACTTTACTCTCTCCGGATGCCATTCATCTGGGGAATCAAGCCGAGCCTGAACTTGACGCCACTCCCCATCTGTTAGACCAACTGTTTTTTCTATTGGTGGCGGACGCATAAATATTTTGAATGACTTGACTCCGATTGATTCTAGCTTTTCCAATTCTTCGTAATTACCCCAGGTGGTAGTTTCTGCTTTTTGAGGATTTTCTGCGCTTTCTTCCGTTGGTTGAATTATTTGCTCGCCGTTTTGTGGATTAAATTGATCGTGGGCGACATCTTTAAGATCATCCCAAGTGGTTTGCTTGTCACTTTTTTCACCCTCAATGACCTCCCGGCCAGTTTCCTGTGGTTTTAGAGTATTATTACCCGATATGACTCCACCGAAATTAAAATTCTTCATGTTGCCACGGTACCTTTCTCAACTATTCTGCCGACTCGCTTTTAAAATCTCCTGCTTGTTCGGCAATATTATCCCAAGTTGTTGGTTCTTCTGTCTTCGGTGTTTCACCGGCCGCCGCTTCGCCGGAACGGGAGTAGGTATCGTAGAAATCTCTAGGGTTGATTGCGTACATATCGTCTGGATTTGTAATGTTAATAAAGCTACCTTTTGGCATATTCATTTCATCACCCCATTGTGAAATCGTTAAAGCTTCCTTTGTTTCAACGAACTTTTGTGGGCCACCGACCGGTTTAAAGATATCCGGATGTTCTGGGTCTACTTCATATTTTTTACGGAAAGTTTTATCGTCAATAATCCATTGGTTTACATGGCCATTCTTGTCGACTATCGGATTACCGTCGGCATCTGTTTTGGTTGCAATCCAACCAGTTTCGCCGGTTTCTTCGTCGGCTGTTACGGTAGCGACTTTTTCTTGAATTGGGTTGCCGTTTTCATCTTCGCTCCACGAAATCACTTCTTGTCCAGCCTCGCCTTTTACGGCACCAATGCGAGCGTGTTTTGCTGCTTCAAAGACCTCTAAACTACCATCAGCTAGTCCGGCTTCTACATATTCTTTCGTATCGACTTTGCGATATTCCATATTTTCCCAACCAGTATTTCCGGTAGCTTCATCACTACCATTAGGATTAGTTTCCTTTGAGCGCATAAGTATTCCTCCAAAATTAAATTACTTATCAATAATTATACCACAAATGTGGCTGTCAGCCTATATATTAAAACATATTTTCAACCGATAATAATACTAAGGAATGTTAGTTATGGTGGAGGATAGAGCCTACATACACGATGATGAGTATTATTACGAAATCGTACGTAAAAATGTGCGAAATTTTCGCAATCGTAGTGGCTTAACACAGCAACAGCTAGCTGACATGACGGATATGTCACGAGAATACATTTGTGACATTGAAAATAAAAGCAGAAATAAACACTTGCTAAAACTGAAGAGGGCGATCCTATCTTAATTGAGGGCGAAACTACTGCCGGTTATTTCTGTCATATGATGGTAGATCCTAAAGATGTTGCGAAGATTGCTTTGGAATATAACTATCCTGTTTGGCATATTTTACAGCAGGATTATCCTGATGGAATGTGGGAGGACTTAGGTCGAAAGTTCGGTCTGGCGACAGTGTGTTCAATTGATTTATAGGAGTTATATATGAGCTATATTGGAATTCTTGAATATGTGATCGGCGTTATTCACGATAAAGATATCTGGTACTATGTCGGCGATAAAGACGCAAATGGTAAGCGTTTACGTACCGACGAGCGCTATTCTTCGTTCTTGGTCGACGCCAAACGCTATGACGATGAGGACGTTTTGAGGGAGGAGCTGGAATCCTTGCCAAAAACCCTCACGTATAAAATTCTCGAAATCCAGCGTTGTCCAAAGTGCAAGAAGGAGTTTACGGAATATCCGGCACTTTCGCGCGAGGATAACGAGACCGAGATTTGTCCGGAGTGTGGTGTTCGCGAGGCTATGGAAGCTTATCATAAGCACATAAATGCAAAATAATTACCATTCCAAGTTCTAAAAATCATCTAAAAATGGTATAATTGTGTTATGATTATCAAAATAAAAACTTCTTCGGCGGTTATCTTATGAGTGAGTTCTTGCGTAGTAATCCAGAATCGTTTGAAAATGAGCAAGAATATGATCCAGATATTGCAGAATTGGCCGCCAATGGCTTGTCTCGCGTTACTGGCGAACAAGAGGACGATACTGACGACGATGATTATTACGAAGAGGACAATTATGACGACGGTGGGTACGACGAGGAGGATGGTTACGATGATGATTATGGCAAAGAAGATGACGATGACGATTATTATAGTGAATATGAGGAGCAGCATTATGGTGAGGAACGTGTTGGCTTCGATGAAGAAAAATTAACACTCCAAGAGATTCCTTTGCCGGCGGAAATCCTAGAGCGTTATTCTTTCCTCAGCGAATTACCACATGGCGTTGCCGTTATGGGCGGTGTGGCTCGTAGCATAGCAAGGGAAATTATAACCGGCGAGCGTGAACCTATCCGCGATATTGATCTTATAAATATTACCGATGAAGAGGGTAGTAGCGAGGTTGATTATGATACTCTAGACGAGCTCTCGCGCAAGTTTATGCCAGACGACTATACTTTTGGTCATGGTGTCGGAAATGATACTCTAGACCACTATTTTAGAACTCGTGATTTTACAGTTAATCAAAGTTTGATAAAAGACGGTAAGCTCATTATTAGCGACTTTGCTTATAATGATTTTCGAGAGAACATTATTCGCCCTACCTATTTTGAGCATCCTTATGACGGTGATGGCATAAGTAGTCGGCTGTTTTTGAAAGCCCTAATGATGAGAAGTGTATTGTCGCAGATCTCCGATTCCATCCCGCTCATTGAAGATATGGAACGACCAGAATATATCGACTCTTTTGATGCTGCGCTATTCTTGAATAAGGCTATGAGTCGTGGCGCTAGGACGGCTCGCGTATTTACGGAAGATCTTGCGGATTGGGATATAATTTCTGAGGAGTATGCCGGTCGTCCAGTTGCTCTTGCTAAGGCATTACTAGGAGATATTTATGCGTTTGAATTTCGTCCATCTACTGATGAACGATTTAAGGATATTCAAGAGTGTGAAGATATGGACGGATTTTTCATCCCTCCGGCCATGCTAAACTATCACGCTTCAGATCCGACAATTCGTCGTGCGATCGCCGAATACGAGGATGGCCTAGAAGAGCCTATCGACAATGGGGAAGAACGAGTTTCTGGCTATTACACCCAGGCCGAATATGACGATATTAATCGTTCTTCCGCCTATGATGATGATTATGATGATTATAATTAGGCATTAAAAAACACCGCTTTCGCGGCTCTTTTAAAAAAGGTTCACCCCCGGACCGAAGCCCGAGGGTAGATGATAGTTGATAATTACAAATGTGCGACTAGTTTAAAGTGGTAGTACACTTTTGGAGCCTTAGACTGCTTGCTCGTCGTGAGTATGGATCTTAATCATTCTGAGTTGACAACCGAGTTCATTAAGCTTTTCAGTGATTTCCTTGATATGGCAACCCTTCGAGCCGATCACATACCCAGCGTCATCTTCCAGGATGTCGAAGTGAAACACTCCATTACGAAGTTTCTTAACGCGCTCTACATTAACGAGATAGTAGTATCTCCTACCCTCGACCAACATTACTCGGTCTTCATCGGACTGGAGATTGCCTATATGCTCGCCATTTGGACGACAAACTTTACGTCCATCTGCTGAGCTAGAACAGTAAGAATACTCCAGCGACACGCGAACGGCCAGCTTTCCGCTATCCTGAACGAATCGTACAACTTTTTCATTGTTGTCTGCTCGCTCTTTAGCGATACGCTGTTTTTCTGCTTCGCGACGATCCTCTTCGGCCTTAACCCAGGCAAGCCCAGGAGCAAAATTGAACTTTTCGTAGATCTCTTTAAGCGACCAACTATAGAGCGCGATGTGCGCACTGGTCTCTTTATCGAGAAGCATTTCGACAAGTTCTTCTTCACTTACGCCGACAAGAAGACCGATCTTCAGTACGAAGGCGATTATCTCGGTCGAATTACATCCGCCGGCCATTATCAGACAATCGTCATAGTCCTTTCTTTCCAGACCCGTGTACTCTAATCTAAAAATACAAGAGATATCGGAAAGCTTGACGCAATCTGGATTCTCTTTGTCGTATTTCATGATAGAGCGAAGCAGGTCGGTTGTAGTGCATTTGTGGAGGTTGTTAGCGATCCTTGAAAGACCACAGTGACCAATCACGTATGCGTTTTCAACGACTTTTTTCTCAAGCTCCGGCTTCTCCATGCAGCGCTCGATAAAATCCCACTGCTGACGCTCATAAGCGTACTCTCTCCTCTGAATCATAAGATCCAGATCGGAATCGAGATAATCTTCTGCTTTAACACTACGCCAACTGATATACTCTGGGCAATAGTCGCGGAAAATCTGGAGATTTCTGGAAGTTTGGCGACAACGCCTTAGGACGTTTTTTCTCAGCTCATCGGGAAAGTTGATAATGAATCTTTCAATTCCGTCCGTGCTGATTGGATAGTAGCTGCGAGCCTTTTCGACTCTTGCTACGAAATCCGTCAACGCCTGCTCGATATCAGCATCATCAGCAATTCCTGCCTCAATGAGACCATCTACGGTTACTTTCTTCAGTCGGATAAGCTTTGTTTTTCCATAAAGCTCGTCCGGGATAGAATCAAGTGTCACGCAATATGTCTTACTAAGTAAGGTTTTATCGCCAATTGCCTGAGCAATCATCAACCACTTCTTTTCTTCATCATCTTCGCTTACGCGGGCGATTAGCTTGGATGCGGTAATAATGTCAGTGTCTTCTTTAACTGGATAGAATCTGCCATTGAAGCTTAATTCTACTGCATTTTCATCCGGTTCTGTCGATACTGAACCTTCGTTGATGCTCCAACGAGAGATAAATTCGTGGAATTCACACTTTACGCTCATGTACGCAGGGATATTCAGCATAGAAACGCCCCTATTCCTCAGTACGGTAGCGATATAGTCGAAGTTTTCCTCGAATCTCTCTGCCGTCTCCGTCATGTCGTAGTTACGGACATAGTCGTCTGTATTCTTCACTACGCGGAGATCATATGAATACCCTTCTTCTTCTTGCTTTTCATTCTCGAAGGAGAACGTGTGAGTCACATGAACGGTGTAAGAGTAACCTCTACGCATTCCATCATTAGACTCGCCAGTTGAATCGCGGTACTCACTATGGAGAACGAACTCTTCCATCTGTTTGTTGACTAAAATCCTGATACTCATAATTTTTCCTCCTTATAAAAAACAGGTCGATGTTCTTAAAGAATTAAGGGGATTTTCCCCACATCGACACGGTCACACCACCCTTTTAGGTAGCGTGCAGCAGATAATCGCGTTATCTGCTCTACGCTACCTAAAAAGTAAAAAGGAAATTTCAGAGTTTAACAATCGTTTAGCTTCAAATTGTTAAGTTTCTACTTTCACTCCATGATAGTGGAGTTCTAGTTGAACTTCTCTCGCCCGCAAACCGAAGTTTGTGGACGGGTATAGACACAATATGGTGAGCTTATCTATTGTGTCTGTACCCCACCCCGCATTACGCGGGACGGAGAACTATCATATAAGCAGTTTCAACAACGGCCCACCCTTTCTGCTTTCAAAAGGTCTAAATATAACCGTCATTAACTTAATGTACAAGCCGTCCTTATCGATGAGAATCGATAGGGCTATAACGGACGCCTACTCTGTCGATATCAAATATCGATTTTCGGCTTGTCCAGACAGTAAGTCTTCTTGCTAGCTCGACTTGCTGTCTGGATTGTTAAAATGAAACATCATCTAGCTTTGCCTTTCGGCTTTCGCTTTGAATTATTCATTTACTATAAGCTTTTAGGGCTTCTGCCTTTTTCAAGCTTATGCTTACATTATAGCACACTTGCTCATTTTTGTCAATACGCTTATGCTTATTTTTTGCCCTTTTTTGGTGTTTTTTCTTATTTTTAACCCTGTTTTTCTATATTTTGACAGTTTATTAAAATAATTGTAAAAATACATCAAAAATAGCCCATTTTTGGGCTTTTTTAGAAAAAAGTTATCCCCGGATCTAGGACCCGGGGATGGTTGATAGTTGCAAAGTACGAACCAGTTTATAGCGATAGTGCGCTTGCTGGAGTTATATGGTCTTCCACTCGTCGGTCGTGATGACCAGACGGTCCTCGTCAAAGGTAAGGCTGAAGGGCATTTCGATGCCAAGGCTCTCATAGAGATCCTCAACTTCCGGCTGATCGGCCACATAGACCTTTCCGCCAGCGACCACATAAAACGTGGAAGGATAACCATATCCGTAGCCTCCCCAGGTGACGCGGAAAACGTCGCCTTCGTGAGCTTTCAGGATAACCGCATCCCAGCTGCCGATACGTCCAGCATCTCCGTCAGCACCGTTTCCGCGAGCAATAAGCTCGTTTTCCTGGGCTTTCGGGGTTTTGATGCATCCGCATCCTCTACGCGTGTAGTTGCGTTCCGAAGACAGGATCACGTAAAGCTCTCCATCATCGGTACGGTTGATGCGCGGGCGACCAGACTTGGATGTGCCAACGGTAAGATCTGCGCGAAGTTCGCGAATCTCGCCCTCGACTCCCTTAGGAGTAGGCAGAAATACCTCACGACGGCCACGGCCATATTCGCCGATAGCTACGCCAGCTACGGTACCGAACTTCATTTCTCTCTCGACAACCTTCAGTTCCTTGTTAGTGTACAGCATGATATGCTCCTTTCCTCCCCACCGGGGAAATGCCAATGTTCTGTAGAATTAAGGGATTTTCCCACATTGGCGACCACTGCTTCTCTTGAGCAGCATTAAGCCAACCATAAAACTGGTTAGCTTAATGCTGCTCAAGAGCGTAAACCGAACTCCAATTTGTTAAGCATTCTATAAGGAATTGTTTCTCTCCCAATCCTTATGCTTCCATTATAGCATAAGTTCTATAATTTGTCAATATGCGCCTTCTAACTGAGGTGGAAATCTTAATTTGATTATATTTCTTAAAGGAAGAAGAC
>CAYFRK010000006.1:7565-31598 GCA_964345645.1 uncultured Candidatus Saccharibacteria bacterium | reverse complement strand
GTATTAGCGGGTTTCGGGGGGGCGAGATTACTCTTCTGCATTCTCGGAGGTGTCGTCATCGTCGTATGGGACTTTCGGCTTTGAAATAGATGGTCTTCCCGGAGTCCAAGTATCTCCATTTATGTTGATTGTTCCACTACAATTAGGCCATCGACTACACCCATAAAAATACTTACCGGCGTTTGGCCCTTTTCGCGCCATACGCTTCTTCATTTCTGCGCCGCATTTTGGGCAACTGGGTGCGTCGTCCATAGATACATTGTACCATAAAAACGTATGTAATAACAGTAGTTATGCACAAAAATCAGCCCGATTGCTACATATGGCCGAAACTATACGGAGGGCTGACTTATACTTTCATTATAGCAGATGTTACTTATTTCGTGAACGCTCGCGGCTGAGTCTGCGTAAAATAATATGCTTGCGGATGATTTTTAGTGGATAAGTCATAGGTTCCTTTCGTTAATTTTCGGACAGCATAACGCATAGTTAGGGAACCTAAAAGCATGAGTACGTTATTTTTGGCACATTTTTGATTTTTTCTTTTTCGCAGAATGGATTTTATTGTCCTGGGGCTTTCCGAAATTCTGGAAGAGTCTCTTAGCTTCACTGCTAACAGAGCCGTCCTTGAGTTGTTTTTTTTAGTTCTTCAAAGTCGTCCTGATAACTATCGGGGGAATAATTTAATCTTTGTTCAACCATAATTGCTAACCTGGTATAAGTATATACTATTTTTGCTTGAAAGTATATCAATAAAAATTATTTATTACCCCTGAAATACCGTAGAGACACTAATCGTGGTATAATTAAAAAACTAACATTAAGTGGAGAAAATATGTGTGGAATCGTTGGTTATGTGGGGAATAGAAATGCTCAAGATTTTTTGTTGAGTGGCTTGAAAAGGCTAGAATATCGAGGTTATGATTCGGCGGGGATTGTGACGATCGAGGATGGAAAAGCAACGCTACTGCGAGCAGAAGGTAAAATTGTCAATCTTGAACAAAAGATTGCTAAAAATAAAAATTCTGACCGAATAGGTATTGGTCATACGCGCTGGGCGACTCATGGTGAGCCGTCAGAGAAAAATGCCCACCCTCATCGTGCTGGCGACATTTTTTTGGTGCATAACGGAATTATTGAAAACTATAAGGAGTTAAAGGCTCGGCTGAAAAATCATAAATTTCTTTCAGATACAGATTCTGAAGTTTTGGCGGCGTTAATTGACTCGTTTTATCAAGGTGGTAAACATCCGCTATCTAACGCTGTCGTACAGGCGCTCAAGCTGGTGCGAGGAACTTTTGGGATTGCGGTTGTGTCCGTTAAAGACCCCAATCATATCGTGGTGGCGCGTGCTGGTTCCCCGCTGATTATCGGTGTGGGTGAAGACGAAACCCTGATTGCCTCCGATGCTTCGGCGCTGGTTGGCTATACAAAACGGGCGATCTATTTGAATGATGGCGAGGTCGCAAATATCACAAAAAATAGTATTGAAATCAAGACTTTGAGCGCGGAGCCGGTTTCTGCCAAGGTTGAAGAGATTAAAACCGACCTTTCCGCAATTCAAAAAGGTGGGTTCGACCACTTTTTGCTAAAAGAAATTATGGATCAGCCAAACTCGCTGTCTGAAACTTTGCGAGGCCGCATCCATCTGGAAACGGGAACAGTGCGCTTAGGTGGTCCTGGACTCTCACAGGCTGAATTAAAGGCAATTAAGCACCTGATTATCGTGGGTTGTGGAACGGCGTATAATGCTGGCCTCTTGGCGAGTTATTTTATTGAGCAATTTACCTCTGATTTGACTATCGAAACGGTGATTGCTTCTGAATATCGTTATCGTGAAGCGTTTATCCCTGAGAATTCTGTAGCGCTGATTGTTTCGCAGTCTGGTGAAACGGCTGATACCCTGGCTTGTCTGCGCGAAATTCAAGAAAAAGGCACTAAAACGATTGGTATTGTAAACACTATTGGTTCCACTATCGCCCGCGAGGTTGATGGCGGTACCTACATTCACGTTGGTCCAGAGATTTCTGTCGCCTCTACTAAGGCCTTTACTTCTCAAGCCGTGGCGATGATTATGTTTGGACTGACTATTGCACAGGCTAAGGGTGTGAAGTCCCAAATTTTAAAGCCATATGTTGAAGAAATAGCCAAATTGCCGAACGAAATTGACGCGATTTTACAAAAAATGCCTGATAAACTTCAAGCGATCGCCAAAAAATACGCTAAACTCGACCACTCAATTTACCTTGGTCGCGATGTAGCTTATCCAATCGCTTTGGAGGGCGCCCTAAAAATCAAGGAAATTTCTTATATTGACGCTAATGCCTATCCGGCAGGTGAATTGAAACACGGTCCACTAGCATTGATTGACGATCGTTTCTTTGAGATGTTTTTCCTGCCAACTGGCCCGCTTTATGACAAAGCTATCTCCGGCATTCAGGAAGTACTGGCACGTGGTGGGCGCGTGATTGTCGTGACGAATGAGCTTAATTTTGACCTACCAGTCGAAGATGTGATTTTTGTCGACACAAAATTAAAGCTATTTACGCCAATTTTGATGAACATAATCGCCCAACTATTTGCTTATTATGCGACAATCGCTAGAGGCTACGATGTCGATCAGCCTCGTAACCTAGCAAAATCTGTGACAGTAGAATAATTAGAGTTCGACGCGAAAAAAGTTAGTCTTATAAATCGTGGCACCGTGATTCTTGTAAAAGTTTTGAGCGGCGTCACGATCGTCACCACAGGTAAATTCCATACGCTTGGCGCCTTTTTCGCGCGCCCAATCTAGCATAGCCTGCCAGAGCGCAGAGCTGACACCTTGCCCACGGTAATCAACGTCCACAACGAAATCTTCGAGATAGGCATTTTTTTGGATGCCAGGGCCCATATTGATAGAAAGAGAAGCCATACCAATGATTTTGTCGCCGTCTTTAGCGACTAAGAGGTCATGCCAAGGCGAAGCGATGATATCATGAAACCAGCTCTCTGAAATCTCGCCTTTATCTGTACCGCTACGGGAAAGCTGAATGAGGAGCCTGCGCACATCGGCACCCACGGCAGATGTATAGGCTTTTAGGGTTTCTATATTCATAAAACCTCCTTTAGTTTTTTAATTAATTCTTGACCAATTTGAGTGATTTCAGACTCGTTTTTCCCCCATAAAGTCACCCGGATGAGTTCTTCGGTGCCACTAGAACGCACCAACAGGCGACCTGAGGTTTTTTCGAGTTTTTTGTGATAATCGAGTAAAAGCTGCTGGGCGGCAGGGGAAGTTTTGAGATTTTGTTTTTCGGTAGCCGTAGCGGGAAAATTAAGAATAATTTGAGGAAATTTAGTCATAGATGCGGCAAGTTGGTGAAGTGGGGTGTTAGTCTCTGCGATAAGTTTAGTGACCATTAGTGCAACCAGCATTCCGTCGCCAGTTGGCTCACCTGGAAGAATAATATGCCCACTTTGTTCACCCCCAAGCTGAAGATTTTTTTCTTGCATAGCGGCCGAGACATTTTGATCACCAACAGCGGTGACTTCAAGAGACTGATGATGTTTTTTAGCCCACTCAAAAATTCCCTGATTAGCCATAACAGTAACTACCAGTGAATCCAGCTGTAAAAATTCGGCCAAAATAACCAAAATTTGGTCACCATCGATAATCTCTCCATTTTGATCAACCATCAACACGCGGTCACCATCGCCATCAAACGCCACGCCAAAATCAAGTTGTTCTTTTTTGACTAATTCTTGCAGACTTTCAAGGCTGGTACTGCCGCAATTTTTATTGATGTTTCGACCATAGTTCGCGTCACAGTGAATAGTTTTGACCTTCTTCGCACCCAGCTGAGTGAAAAGCTTACCACCAATCACACTAGTCGCGCCGTTGGCGCAGTCGATACCGATATTAAGGCCGGAAAAATCTGCTGGACCGATATAATCCAAAAGGTGTTGTTCATAAATTTCTCTAGCTTCATCTTGAAGCTCTTCTTTGAGAGTTTTCGAAACGGTGGGAATGGGTTTTTGGTCGAGAATAGCCTGCTCGATTATTTCTTGACCTTTTGCTGAAAGTTTTTGACCATAATTAGTTCCCCGCTCAAAGATTTTAATGCCATTGTCGGTGTAAGGATTGTGCGAGGCTGTAACATCAATCGCAAAATCAAAATCAGCTTGGAAAAATACATAATTAATAGCCGGGGTGGGTAAAACACCGACCGAAGCAACTTCAACGCCCAGACTTTCGAGTGCGGTTTCCAGCTCGCTTAAAATCCATTCGGTAGATTCCCTGGTGTCGCCGCCAATGAGAACCTTAATTTCATCGCCACCATACTCCACTAAGCCCCGTGCGATGGCATGTAAAAAATCAGGGGTAAAAGCGGTGGCCTTTTGACGAATGCCGTCAGTGCCAAAAAATTTAGTCATTGGAAAGCTCCTTAATAGTTTTAATTACTAATTCAACATCATCAACACTACTGCCGCGCGAAAGGTCAGAAACGGGCTTGGAAAAACCTTGGAAAATTGGGCCAGCTGCAGTCCAGCCGCCAAAATGTTCGAGGGCCTTATAGAGAATGTTACCAGAGTTGAGATCAGGACAAA
The DNA here is from genome assembly GCA_964345645.1 of uncultured Candidatus Saccharibacteria bacterium. Lineage (GTDB taxonomy): Bacteria > Patescibacteriota > Saccharimonadia > Saccharimonadales > Saccharimonadaceae > Nanosyncoccus. The sequence continues at coordinate 27,008 of CAYFRK010000006.1, read as the reverse complement.
TTAACACATTGGCGCGCCCAGCCACAGGGGAATTCGGAGCTTTTTTCTGAGCGATAGCTGGGTCAATAGCGGTATCAAGTTGCATTTCACCATCAATAATAATTTCGGGATGTGCGGCACGAATTTTGGCTAGAACAGAGGTGATTTTATCGATGGAGGGGTCTTTACCACCACTGCCAAAGGTAGAAAACGATAACAAGGCAATTTTTGGTTCATCGAATAATTTAGTGGCGGTCTGATAAGTCTGTAAAATCACCGCTTCGAACATCTCGGCATCGGGGTTTTTACAGATACCAGCATCGGCGATAATTAATTTTTGGTCAGCTTTCTGCATGAGAAAACAGCTGGAAAAATACTGCCCGGTCATGGGGAGATGCTCACGGCAAGCCAATACGACATCACGGGTGGTGATATTAATACCAGCAATCATCGCGTCAGCGTCGCCAGAATTGAGTAGTTCGCAGGCTACAGTGAGATCAGGAGCCGAAACCGCTTCGATTTCTGGGCAACGCGCCAGGGCGGATTTAATAATTGGGTGGTTGATTTCAGGAAAAACAATTTTCATACAAATCATTATAGCACGTCAAAAACCCCTGAAAACTTGCATTTTTAAGTAAAGTATGCTATAATAAGAGGAGGTATACTTTTGAGGGTGTAAATTAAAAATTCGGAGGTGCTTACAATGGCAAAAACCATTATGCAGCAAGTAATAACAAATTACGCAGGACAGTTCTCGAGCGTATTAACCATGCCACAAAAGGTGGCGTTGTCTGCTAAAAAATACGATTCCCCTTATTTGAAACTCGATCAATTTACTACACGAGTGATAGAGGAATTGGCTAGCCAGCTAGGCGCACGCGATATGCCATTAGACGAAGAGATGGTTGCGCATTTGGCAGATTATGAAAGCTTGGGAGAGCAAACTGAGCAAAAACGCGCGGAGATCCAATCTGAGCTCCCGTTGACACTGCAATCAGTAATTGGTTGTGAGGTAGTAAAAGCAGCCCACAGCATTTGGGCGGAACTAAACTTTGACCACGCTTTTTTACATTGCGAACGCCAACAAACCATGTTTTTACCTTTTGCCGCCATTGGCTATGAAGCCGCAATGAAGTTTTACATTATAGTAAAGCCAGTTTTGATGGAGTTCGGATTGGTAATACACGGTTTTGATGCTTTCTATAATGAAGCAGTCAAGGAGCTTGCTGTCGCTTTTCAGCCTTTTACGAGAAAAGAGTTCTTTAAGTGGCTAAAGACGCCAGCTCTTGCAGAGTACTACAGTACTGATGTAGGAAAAAAGCTGGTGGAAGAAATTAATGACAAACCTCTGCTAGCCCAAATTTTGGCAGCAGAATCACCTTGCCCCTTCGAAAAGTAACCTAATCGGCCCTACGGGGTCGATTTTTCATTTAGGCACCTTTGAGCTTGGGGTGATATTTGGATTTATCAAAGACCAAAATATAACGAAAAATCAGGGGTAGAAAAATTAAACCAACAGCAAAACCGCCACCTTTTTTGAAAACTTTGGCGAGGTAACCATTTAAAATTATTGAGAATACAAAATTGGCGATAGGGGCAAAAATGCCGAGAAAGGCAAAAATGCCGAGAAAAGGAGACAAAAAGGCAACAACAGAAAGAGTTAAAGAAATCCAAAAAATATCAGTTTTCCAAGCGATTTGATAGAGTAAATAGGTGTTATAGAATGGGACAATGGCTTTCCAAGCTGGGATGCCAGCCTTTTTGAAGATAAAACAAAGAGGCAAGGTCTTAATGACAATTATCAGTAGTGAAATAAGAGCAAGTGAAATAAGAGCAAGAAGTATCGCCACCGCCGCTGCACTACCGGCACTAATATCAGATGCAAAGCGCTGACCGTAGGAAGCGCCAAATTGTTGTAAGATTTGTAACATAAAACTCCTTTATGGTTTATAAATTTATCATAGCATAAAATTACGAAATGCGCTTACGTAGTGGGCGACGAGGGCGCTTGGGTGGCTGAGCAGAGGCGGATTGTTTAGAGGCAAGACGGGGACGAGCGGGACGAAGAGTACGCATGGGACGACGAGCAGGTTTTTTAACACGCAAGCGCTGTTGTTTTTTAGCAATATCATCGGCGATTTGTTGTTCAATACGAGCAGCGGTGGCAGAAACGGCTTCAATATCACCAGCAGCTTCGTGAATTGCCAACATTTGGCGCAAAGTAGTGGTGCTGTGATCGAGCTCATAAGCAGATTCGAGCGCGGCAATAGCCTCTTTGCGACGCCCCAGCTTTTCCTTAGCCTTGGCAAGCGCAATGTAGCGAGCTGGCAGATCGCCCTCGATAGCTAAGGCTTGCTCAAAAGCCAGTTCGGCCTTTTCATAAGCGCCAGTTTCGAGATAAATCAAGCCGGCATTATGAAGAGAAGAGGGATTGTCGTCCAAAGATTGGGCAATTTCAAAACATTCAATCGCATCATCGAATTTTTGCTCCCGTGCATAAAGAATGCCGAGGCGGTTGTAGGCGGCGGCATTTTTTTGGTCAAATTTTAAGATAGTGAGCAGGGCTTTTTCGGCACGCAAAGGCTTACGCTCTTTCATGGAAGTCTGAGCAATAGACCAAAGCTTGCGCATCTGAGCAGTGTATTTGGGGCTTCTGGGCTTTTCTTTCTCCTTTTTGGGCTCATCACGAAAAAAGAAGGCTAAAAATACAGTAAAAATTATAAGCAGGAAAACACCTAGCATAAGGGTATTTTAACACAAATCAGCCACTAAATGCAACTTAATGTGACCACCAGCGGTGAGATTGTCATAAAGTTTGAGAAGTTTTTGCAGACGAGGCAGAAGTTTGGGATTTTTGGTAAGAAAAAAGGATTTGTAGAGCATTTCAATGGCAGTGGCCACAATTTCGAGAGCAAAATTACGGTCTTTTTTAGTGGTGATTTTGGTGGTCAGGCGTGGAAGGTCCGCACTCCGAGCGGTGATCAATTGTTTGGCGAGAGTTTTAATTTCTGAAGAAGCCTGAATAGGGGCGGAAAGAACGTTTTTGGAGCGCAAAATATAGATATTGGCACGAGAGAGCACGGTGGGGAGCAGGGCGGAAAGATTCGAGGTGAAAAAAATGAAAAAATGATGTGCTCCGGGTTCTTCAAGATTTTTTAAGAAAGCGTTCTCGCCGGCTTCATTGAGGGTGTCGGCGGAAGTGACAATAAAAAACTGGTCGGCGGTTTGTTTATTAGTGGCGAGACTAGTAAATTCACGCACGGCTTCAACAGAAATCTTGCTGGTTTTTGGGTCGGGCTGTAAATAAAAGCTATTTTTAGCAGGAAATTGCTCCTGAATCAGCTGCTCGTCGAAATCAGCAGGCAAAACAAAAATGGTAAAATGTGATTTTTTTGCCAGAGAAAAAAGCTGGCTGAGATCGTCAAAAAACATGGTCAAACTCCGTAGGAAGTGGGGCAATAAAAGTCTGGCGCTTCCCTTTTGGGATAGTAATTTCGAGAGCGTGGGCGTGTAAAAATAGGCGTGAAGCTTTTTGCTTGGAGCCATAAACTGAGTCGCCAAGAATGGGCGTGCCGAGATAGGCGAGATGAACGCGAAGTTGATGGGTACGACCAGTAATAGGCTTGAGTTCAATAAGCGAAAAGCGATCATTGGATTTTAAAACCTGGTACTGGGTTTGGGCGCTTTTACCATTAGCATCAACCTGAAACGTGGTGGGGTGTTTGAGATTACGCGCGATTGGTAAATCAATCATTGCCTCATCGAGTTTGGGTCGCCCCTCGATGATGGCGTAGTAAGTTTTGTGAGTTTTGCGATCCTGAAATTGTTTGCGAAGCATTTTCTGCGTCGATTGGTTTTTGGCGAGAATTACGACACCAGAAGTGGCACGATCCAGGCGATGTACTAAAAGGCCATAATCTTCAAGCGTGGGCTCAGGGCAATATTCGCCCTTGGCCATGGAGAGCAGACCAGCAGGTTTATTGACAACTAAAACATTGTCGTCGCTATAAATAACAGGGAGCTTGGGGAGGGATTTTTTGGTAGCAGGAACATCGAGCGTAATTTGAGCAGTATCGGGAAACTTGGCGCTAGGCTTTTCAACTTTCTGACCATCAACGCTTACAAAGCCGGATTTGACAAAAGATTGCAGGGTGGCGCGATTATAATCGGCATATTTTTGCACCAGAAGGTGATCAAGGCGAAAAAGTTCAGGCGCCTCAGGGACATCAGAAAGCTCCACGTCGCCATTAATCACGCGCGACATGGCAGGTTTGCTGAATTTTTTACCCGTAACAATCATTTTTCTAACTTATCTCCTTATTATAGCATATTTTGTCGAAAAATACAAGCTTGAACGCTCTGTGACAGGGGTTAGCGGAGACCAATCGCGGTTTGAACGGCGTGAATCTTTTGATTAGCAACTTGATTGGCGTATTTTTCGCCAGTTTCTAGAATAGTTAAAACTTCGGCGTCGGAGATGGTTTTGAGACGGGCTTGAAGTTCTGTGAGCATATCGGAAACGCTGGTTGCAACTTTTTGTTTAAGCGCACCATATTGGGTTTGGCCGCTCCACTCGCCAATCACGTCTTGCAAGGGGCGGTTATGAATCAAAGCTTCAATTTGCATGAGATTACTGATGCCGGGCTGGTTAAACATGTCAAATCTGATTTTACCTTCGGAATCGGTGGTGGCAGACATGATCTTTTTGGCAGCCTTGGCTGGATCGTCATCAAGCATAATTTTACTGTTTTCGGAATGAGTGGATTTGCTCATCTTTTTCTCGGGATTGAGCAGATCACGAATACGAATACCGTTTTCGGTGCCCATAAACTTGGCTTGGTCGGCGGTCTTAGCAGGAACGGTAAAAATTTCGCCAAATTTGTTGTTAAAGCGGATGGCAAGATTGCGGGTGAGTTCGATATGTTGGAATTGATCTTCGCCAACAGGGACATAGGTGGCATCATAAAGTAGAATATCTGCCGCCATCAGAACTGGGTAGTCGAAAATGCCAACATTAACCGCGGCTTGACCTTGGCTTTTTTCTTTGTATTGCGTCATGCGGTTTAGTTCGCCCATTGAAGCAAAACAGTTCAAAATCCAACAAAGCTCCGAGTGCGCTGGAACGTGACTTTGACGATAGATATGGACGTTTTCGCTCAATGTGAGCCCCGCAGCAAGATAGTATTTGACATTACGAATAATGTTGTCTGGCAAACTGCCGTCAATTTCCGAAATAATCGAATGTAAATCTGGAATAAAAAAATTAACATGGTGGTCTTTGTTGTGTTGATTGGAAAGCCGTGCCATGTGGGTTAAGACCCCCAGATAATGTCCAATATGTAGGTCGCTATTGACCCTGAGCCCAGTTAAAATCGTTTTCATACTTTAATTATAGCAATTCTGTGGTAAAATAAAAGGGTTGGGGTATTAGCTCATTTGGTAGAGCGCTTCCATGGCATGGAAGAGGCGGGGAGTTCGAATCTCCCATACTCCACCATTTTTATATGGCGCTGCGCGAGTGGTGAAATTGGTATACACGTATGCCTTAGGAGCATATGCCTTCGGGCGTGCTGGTTCAAGTCCAGTCTCGCGCACCAATTCAGAACTACAAGATGATGAAGATAAACACTCAGTTAGAAGATTTGGCAATCGGTAATGAAGAATACGCCAAGTTTAATAAAAAAATAGTTAATACTAAGAAAACTGTTTTGGGTGTGCGCGTACCAGATTTGCGAAAACTGGCAAAAAAATTAGCACGAAATATTGATCACAACGAAATTGAAAATTTATTACTTCAAATAGACAAAAATATTTATGAACAGGTTTTGCTCTGTGGGTTAGTGATATCTCAAGCCAAACTCACCGACGCCCAAAGAATCAATTTGACAAAAAAATATCTGCAATTAGTGGATAGCTGGGCAGAAATTGATACATTTGCTCCAAAAAGGACTCTGCAAAATAGGCAGATTTGGTGGGATTTTATAACAAACTGTCTAAAATCTGACCAGGAGTTCGTGGTTCGCTATGGCGTGATTGAATTAATGCAAAACTTCTTAGATCAATCTAGTATTAAGCAAGTTTTAGCGAAAATACGAACCGTCAAGCACCGTGGTTATTATGTTAAGATGGCGATTGCATGGCTATATGCCACCGCCGCTGTTGATTTTTTTGACTTAGTAATGAATGAGATAAAAACTAATCAGATTGACAACTGGACGAAGCAAAAGGCTTTACAAAAAATGCTTGAGTCCTACAGGATTTCAGATCAACAAAAAGAGCTTATTAGAGAAATAAAATTTCAGTTAAAACAGGAATAATAAAAACACCCCCAGAGACTGGGGGTGTGTTTTGTTCGCGTCATTAATTACTTAATGAGCGAAATGCGGGAGAAGATAGGGGCGAGAGTGTTGGCAACGGTGGATATTGACTTAATGAAAATATCCAGAGAAACGCCAACAACGTCTTTCCTGGTGTCACCAACGGTGTCGCCAACTACGGCGGCGCGGTGCGCGGCAGAGCCTTTGCCATGGCCTTCAATACCTCCGGACTCGACAAACTTTTTAGCGTTATCAAAGGCGCCACCAGAGTTACCCATAAAGATAGCTCTGGGAACAGCAACGATGGTAGCGCCAACTAAAAGTCCGCCAACAAACTGTACGCCGAAGATAATTCCGCCAATGGCAGGAATTAGTAACGAAAGTACTGATGGTAGAAGCATGGTTTTTAGGGCTTGTTTGGTTGCCATTTCAATGCACTTGTTGTAGTCGGGAGCCACGGTGCCTTCGAGCACACCAGGAACTGAAAGTTGGCGGTCGCCTTCTTCAGCCATGAGTTGTGCTGAGTTTATCGTGTGGTCGGTGAGAAGCGCTGCGAAATATTCAACTAGCGCGCCACCGATCAAGCCGCCGGCTATAACCTTGAAGTCTGCAATGTTGAGAATTGGTTCTTTGCCGATAGCTGTGTAGTTGCCAACATAGGCAACAATTAGCGAAACAGTGGCAAAAGCGGCAGAGCCAATGGCAAAGCCTTTGCCGATGGCAGCTGTGGTGTTACCAACAGAGTCAAGTTTGTCGGTAATTCTGCGAACATCTTTTGACAGGTGGCAAGACTCGGCAAAACCACCAGCGTTGTCGGCAATAGGACCGAAAGCGTCGATGGAAACCGTAGTGCCCACGAAAGATAGCATGCCGAGAGCCGAAATTGCGATACCATAGGTACCACAAATTTTACCAGAAATAAAGAGCGAAATGCCTATCAGTAAAATTGGTATCATACAGGAACGCGAACCAATGGCATCACCTTTGGTGACAACAAAAGCTTCACCTTCGGTGGTCATTCGAGCAAGCTGGCGAGTGGGTTTTCTGTCTGGGCTGGTGTAGTATTCAGCCATCATGCCAATTAAAACACCATTGACAATGCCGAAAACTGCGGAAATCCACGGGGAAATCCAGCCAAGACGGAAGTCCGAGAACAACGCAACGTTGCCAAACACTTTCCAAGCGCCAAGAAAGCCCAAAACGATGGACAGACCGGCAGAAATATAAGTGGCAAGGTTGAGTGTTTTAGACGGGTCGCTACCCATTTTCCGTGAGGAAACGAAAGCGAGACCCAAAAGACAGCCCAAAAGACCGCCACCTGCCAAAATTACTGGGAAAACAATGCTGGCAGTGAGGGTTTCAGTGGTGAGTCCGCTGCTACTACTAAAAATTGGAATAGCTATCACAATAGCGGCAGCGATCGTAGCCACGAAACTCTCTAAAAGGTCGGAACAGTTGCCGGCAATATCATTAACATTATCACCGATAAAGTCAGCAATTACGTTGGGAACACGACTGTCATCCTCAGGTAAATTATGGCGTAATTTAGCCAAAATATCTGAGGAGATGTCGGCGGCTTTGGTGTAGTTACCACCAGCCACACGGTTGAACATCGCTACCACCGAGCAACCAAGCGAGTATGTCGTCATGCGCATAATAGCAGGGTTACATTCGAGGTTAGCAATTAGACCAGTACTAGTGGCGCTAGGGTCAATACCATCCTGGACGAGCAGAATTAACACTAGTCCGAGCAAACCAAAAGCTTGAACACTGAGACCAGAAATGCTGCCGCCACAAAGAGCGACTTTAACCGTTTCACCAACGGAACGGGTTTTTGCGGCTGCGTTACAAGTGCGGACATTTGCGTAGGTGGCACTTTTCATGCCGAGAAGACAACTTGCAGTGGACATACCAGCGCCTAAAAAGAAAGTTAGGCCACTAGTCTTTTCAATAAACAGAGAAAATATCAGCGTCAATAGACAAATGACTGGCACGATAATTTTATACTCTGTCTTTAGAAAAGTGTTGGCGCCACTGCGGATAGTTGCTGCCATTTTGACCATTGCGGGTGTTCCCTCTTCCATCTTTTTGATGGAATAGAACTGTTTTGCTATGTAAATAAAACACAACAAAATAACGGCCAAGATAACAAGGAAAGACGACGCCATGAGATCAACTCCTTTTTAATATACTTACGCGTGTGATGGCGTAAAAAAACACACCTGTGTATTATACCGCTATTCAACAGGGGTTGCAAGGATAAGCGGTATGATTAGGGTTTTAGATTTTGTGTTCAGAAAGATCAAGGGTGAATTTGGCGACGAAAAAGGTAGTAACGCCAGCCAGAAGAGCAAGTAGGGTAAGATCAGCGGGGCCAGATTGGGGGAGTTTGTCGCTGGTGGCGAAGGGGTCGGGAGTGGTGGTTTTGGAAGGAGTGGTTTTAGTGGTGCTAGATGCCACGTCGGCGGTAGAATTACCCCTGTTATCGGAACTTTCAAGCGCGCTTTCAATTTCTGGGTTTTTGGGGCTATTTTCGATAAGTGGCTTTTTGCCAGAAACGATGGAAATCAAGACTAGAAGCAAGATTGCCATGATGATAAAAGTTAAAATTGTCGCAAGAATAATGCGAAAACGCTGCTTGCGGCTAAGATCGCTGTGTGTATATTGCATATAAACTCCCTTTTTTTAACTATAACACGGAGTTAGAGTTTTTTGAAGAGAGAGAGTGTGGCGCCAGCGTAAGTGTGAGAATCTAGAAGCTCAAGGCCGGCAAAATCAGGTGGAGCGATGGGTTTGGGGTGAGAAAGTGCAAGAATACCGCCCGGTTTTAAGAAGGTCGCGAGGTGCTGAACTGGGGCAGGATCAAAGGCATCATAAGGAGGATCGGCAATGACAAGGTCAAGGGTATCGGAAGTTTCGTACGCGCTGACATTTTTTACTATAACTGTTGTATTTTTTACAACATCTGGTCCAGCGGTAGCGAGGTTTTGAGAGAGAATTTGAGCGACTTTAGGGGATTTTTCGATAAAAACACAGCTTTTGGCACCGCGCGACAAAGCTTCAAGTCCCAAAGCGCCAGAGCCAGCAAAGGCATCTAGAACAGTGGCGCCAGATAAGATCGGTTCTAATCTGTTAAAAAGGGCGTTTTTCTCTCTTGCGCCCATGGGGTGAGAACGAGCATCTTTGGGAGATAAGATAGGGGTGCGTTTGAAGCGGCCAGCGAGAATATGCATTTATTTTTCCTTGGGCAGAGCCGAATACCAAGCTAAAACCAGAAGGCGGACGATTTCGGGCAAAAGTACTTGTTTGGTCTCGAGAGCCAACTCCGAAGTCCAGCCACTACGCAGAAAGCGATCATAAATTTTGAGGCTAAAAATACGAGTGAGGGTGGTGTAGAATTCTTCTTCAAGATCGATATCTTGAAATTCGGCTTTAGTGATTTTGGGGGTCAAAAAACGCTCTGGCATGGCGGAAACAGTGACAGCAACGCCATATTCAAAGGCCATATGCTTGGTCATATAGCCGCCAGCACCCCAGTAAAGCCAGTTGTTGCGCGCAGTTTGCAGGGCACGATCGCCACGCATCACGAACTTGACGGGCTTGCCAAAAAGTTTGAGAAAATCCTTGTCTGACATCAGTTCTTCAACGGCGGTCGATAGAGGAAAATGATGAGCAGGCGTAAGCCCATCAACAATAGCGTGTGCCATCCAAGCCGCCTCAAGGGCAGCACGCTCTTTGTTGTTGTTTTTAAGCGCTTGAGTGAGATTATATTGGTGGTCAAGGATGAGTTTTATAAGATGGCGATCGTCATTTTCGGGTAAAACAAAGTGTTGGGGTTCGTCAATGTCGGGACTTTTGATTTTTAGACCATCTGGGCCGCGCATACCTTCGAAATGGTTGATTTCTTTAGTGCTGGGAAAATAAGCCTTCTTGGGGAGATGTTTCCCCAAAATTGCCCGTGCCACGCGATTAAGTTTTTGATGAGTACCGGCAATTTTTTCAGAAAGCTTGGGATTTTTGAGAATTCCAACCATTGAATACATAGGGATCAGTTCAGAGTGGTTAGCTGTTGATATTTTTTAATATCGTGGGCCAACTCAGGATATTTTACCATATTTACCCCATTTTTGGCAAAAGCGGAAACCTGCCGGCTGGCCTCAGCGATCAGTTTAGTATCAGAGAGCGTGGCGATACGAAGATTGAGCGCGCCGTGTTGAAGACTGCCATAAATTTCGCCTGGGCCGCGCATCTTGAGATCAACTTCGGCGAGATAAAAACCATCAGTGGAGCGCTCGAGTTCGCGCAGGCGACGGCTGGGGGCTGATTCCCCGCTAGTCAAAAGATAACAATAGCTTTGGTGCTGGCCGCGACCAACACGACCCCTGAGTTGATGGAGTTGAGCGAGGCCGTAATTTTCGGCATCCATAATCACCATAATAGTGGCGTTGGGGACGTCGATACCGACTTCAATGACCGTAGTAGAAACTAGAAGATCAAGTTTGTGTGCGAGAAAATCTGCCATAATGGCGTTTTTTTCGTCAGATTTCATGCGACCGTGCAGAAAGGCGATGCGAGCGGTGGAAAAAACTTGACGGAGTCTTTCGGCCTGTTTTTTCACAGAGGTAGTTTCGGTCATAGGATTGTCATCGATGGCGCGACAAACCCAATAAACCTGCTGGCCAGAATTGATGGTTTGCTTGATTTTGGGATAGAGGTCGTCACGGAGATTAACTTCGGAGAGAATCTTGGTGATAATCGGCTGGCGACCACTGGGGAGCTCGTTTAAAATGGAAATGTCGAGATCGCCGAAAACGGTGAGCTGGAGCGAGCGTGGAATAGGGGTGGCGGTCATGGTAAGTAGATGCGGAGCAGTGCCTTGGGACTGAGTTTTAGTGAGCAGTTTTTGTCGTTCAGCGACCCCAAAACGGTGCTGTTCATCAATAATACAGAGCGCCAAGGAGTGAAAAACGGTGTCATCGGTTAAAATAGCGTGGGTGCCGACGATTAAATCGACTTTTCCGGCTTTGATTTGACGTTTGAGCTCGGTTTTATGCTTGGTTTGACCCATGAGTAGCCCAATTTTGACGCCGAAAGGCTGAAGTAGGGTATGAAGGCTCTCAGCATGTTGCGTGGCGAGAACGGCCGTTGGAGCCAGTAAAACGGCCTGATGGCCGCTAGAAATAGCCTGAAAAGCAGCCAAAGCGGCCACAACGGTCTTGCCAGAGCCAACATCGCCCTGCAGGAGACGATTCATAGGGGTGGAGCTATCAAGATCACGCAAAATGTCCCAAGTTGCTATGCGCTGGGCATTGGTGAGTTTAAAGGGGAGGGTTTGGACGATTTTTTGGGTATTTTTGGCGACGAAAGGCAGTTTCGGGGCTTTGAGACGGCTAAGTTCGTTTTTATTGAGTTTGGCAGCCAAAATTAGCTTAAATAACTCTTCGTAAGCCAAATATTCCCTGCCCTGATCAACATCTTGTTGATTGGTGGGAAAATGCACTTTAAAAAGCGCATCCGAGCGAGAAATAAATTTAGTGGTAGCGGTGGGGGGTAAGAGATCGGGGATGCTGGCAAACGCCCCGCGCAAAGATTTGATTAATTTAGCAAAAACCGCAGGTTTTAGGGTGGATTTGGCAGGGTAAATAGGGAGAAAGTTTGCGCTGGCGTCTAAGTCTGAGTCTTCGGCGATAATAGCAGAGGGAGAAGTGAGTTGATAGCGCCCAAAATTGAATTCAAAAAGGCCCGAAAAAAGATAGGTCTTTTTAGGGTCGAATTGCTTGGTGCGATAGGGTTGATTAAACCAAACCACACGTAGCGAACCAGAATCGTCAGAAATTACCCCTTCGGTGATGGTAAAATTACGCCTTTTGGTGCGAGAAGTTTTAAGATCAGAGATCTTACCTTTGACCACGATTTTGCCGGGGCGAATGTCGCTGATTTTGGTGGCAGATTGGTAGTTTTCGTAATCGCGCGGGAGATAATAGAGTAAATCTTTGATGGTGTGAATGCCGGCTTTTTTGAGAATAGCGGCGGTTTTGGGACCAACGCCCTTAATTATTTCAACGGGTCGAGACAAATCCATAACTCCAGTATAACAGGTTAGTCGGCTTTTTTGCTGTGCTGGGCGCGCCACTCAGCGATGGCACCGTGATTGCCAGAGAGTAAAACTTCGGGAACTTTCATACCGCGAAACTCAGCAGGCTTGGTGTATTGGGGATATTCAAGGTTGTTGCCATCAGAAAAACTTTCGATTTTGGCGGATTCGGCACCACCTAGCACACCAGGGATAAGGCGGACGATGGAGTCAATAATCACCAAGGCAGGGAGTTCGCCGCCGGTGAGGATAAATTGCCCAAGGGAGATTTTGTGATCGACTAAAGTCAGAATCCGCTCGTCGTAGCCTTCGTAGTGAGGGCATAAGATGACATAATGCGCGGTATTCTCTGCAAACTTGCGGACGAGGTCTTGGTTCCAGAGTTTGCCCACTGGGGTGGGGAGAATGACTTGGGCGGTGGGGTCGGTTTTCTTAATCGATTCAATGGCGGCAAAAACTGGCTCCACGCGGAGCAACATGCCATCGCCACCGCCATAAGGGGTGTCATCGACAGATTTATGAGGGCCAAGGCCAAAATCGCGTAAATTAACAAAATCAAACTCAACCAGACCCTGATCTTGAGCCTTCCACATCATGGAAGTATTGAGATAGGGCTGGAGAGCCTCATTAAACAGCGAAACAATCGTGAACTTGAGTTTTGACATATTTCATATTATAACAGGTTATGTATCCTAGAGATAGGAAATCTAGTAAATATATCTGAAATTCCGTACGTGAGAGGCCGGTATTTCTGCTTCTGAAACAACATATCTACCAACATAGTTCATTTCTCGAACTGTTATAGAGCCATCGTCATTAATTGCTAAAACAACCCCCACGTGACCAGTGCCACCGCCACCAGAGGAAGTTTGGAAAACAGCCCCGACAGCGGGCTGATTACTAACCCCTCGATATGCATAATTGATATGCCAAGCTCTAGCATCGCGCCCTTCGTGCCCTAATTGCCCCAAAGAGCGCGAATCTGTAGCGCGCCAATACCAAGCATACCACGTGCACTGACCGCTAACTCCTGGATTGGGGTTGGGATATGCGTAGTTTCTATCGAAAAAGTCGGGTTCAACCACGCGCAAATTTCTTCTTTTACTAGTACTGCCAAGATAGGTATAAGTGTAACGACGAACAGGGGCAACATATTCAGGGCGTTCGGTATTGGGCAAAGTACCGTCTTTAATCACGATACGTACGCCCTCAGAGAGACCAGAGAGTTCAAGATCGTTCAAAGCAATAATTTCAGCAGCAGAAGAACCATATTTTGCGGCAATAGATTCAGGAGTTTCACCGGCCTTAGTGAGATAAACGATGCCTGGAGTGCTAGGCAAATAAAGTGTAGCGCCAACGGAAATATTGGCGTTTTTGAGTCCATTAGACCAGCGTACCTGATCAGGGGTCAGGCCGTATTTGGCGGCAATCGAATCTAGGCTCTCACCAGCGGCAACCACGTGAGTAATCACGCCGCGGGAAGAGGAAAAGATGATATTAGGTTTTTCAAGCTTATCAAGTGAGGTTTGGCCAGCACGATACATAGTATTCGCAATCACATAATCAGAAGCGATGGTTTCAGCACTGGCAAAGCTGAGAGAGTCGGCGAGGTTTGCCATAATATAGAGCTCGGAAACCTGGTCGACAGAGACGTTAAAGTCATTTTGACTGAGAGCGACAGGTGAAGCTTGTTCTTTATTGCCAGAGATTTTACTTTCTGAGCCCCAAAAAACCAGACCAAGCAAGGCAACTAGGGCTAAAATATAAGGAAAATGTTGCTTGAAAAATTTATTATTTTTGAGCTTACCTTTAGCTATCATAATGCAATATTACAACGAGTGGGACAGTATTTCATATTGGATTGGTGCTCGCTGTACGTACGACCATAATACATCTTCCCGTCGTCTCCTGTCAAGAAATAGAGATAAGAGTTATCAGATGGCTGAGCGACAGCTAACAGGGCAGAAAGGCCGGGATTGGAGATAGGGCCACAGGGGAGGCCAGCGTGACCATATTTTTCGGTGGTGTTGTAACAAGAGTCGATAGCGAGGGCAGCGGCATTATTAGTGTAGGTTTTGCGATCAGGATCAATAAGGTCTAGGGCATACGAAACTGTGACATCACTGCCGAGATGCTTGCCAGCAGCGAGCCGATTATAAAAAACCTGTGCGACAGCGGGCTGATCGGCCGATTTGGCCTCTTTTTGGACAATAGAAGCAAGGATGATGCCTTCATGCATGTTGAGGCCGTGAGCAGCAAACTGGGCCTTTAAATCGTGTTTGGTGGCCTTGGCATCAAAACCTTTGATGAAGGTGCTGATGATATCTTCAGGGGTGGCAGTGTTAAAAAATTCGTAAGTTTCACCAAAGAGATAGCCCTCAAGCGAAGCGTCGGCAGGTTTGTCGGTCAGAACAGGGTAATCATAGGTTTTAGCAAAGGCCGAGTCAATTGCCTCTTGAGAAAAGCCGTGTTTGAGCATTTTTTGCTTGACCTGCATAATGGTTTCCCCTGGCAAAATAGTAAAATTAAAGACATTTTTGTCGGCAGAGCCAGCGATAAATTTATCAACTATCTCTGATACGGAGAGGTTTTTTGATAAAAGATATTCTCCCGATTTGAGTTGAGCTCCAGCACCGTTGATTTGAATATACAGACGGAAAGCCAAGGCGCTTTTGATAAGGTCGCTGGATTGCAGTTGGCTGGCAATTTCACGTACCGAAGCGTCATCTTCAATAATAAAAGCAGTTTGTGAATCTTCTGCGGGCTGAGATGGCTGAACGGGATTCAAAGCAGAAAAATACCAAAGCAGACAAGCGATGATGATTACCGTGAGAGCAGAAGCGAGATAGATCAAAATTGAGATAAAAATCCGAGGAAAACTGGGGGATTTTTTGATTTCAAGGCGGGGTTCTTCAGGGGTGGGATCAATATTGTCCAGAGGCAATTCCGGTTCATCTAAACGCTGGGTAATCTGTTCGAGAAAGTCTTGTAAGATGATAGTGGCCGCTTCGGTGTCAACTTCCCCCTTAGTAAAGGATTTTTTATTGGTTTTGAGGCGACCTTTAGCCTCAACAGAGGTGAGAGATTCGTCTTGAAAATAAATTTTAGCCTCTGGGAGCGCCTGTTTGAGGTGTTTAGCAAAATCCCGACTATAAGCGCTCTGTGCGGTCTCCGTGCCTTGGAGGCTACGTGGCAGGCCAATAACGAAGTGTTTAGCGCCAATGTCGGTCGCAATTTGAAGAATTTGGTCGATTTCGGTGCCATCAACGGTGATTGCTTCAACCGGAACGGCAATTTTAGTATCAGAATTTGCCTTAGCAACACCAATACGCTTGGTGCCGACATCCAGGCCAATCAGCTTCATGGTTATTGTCTTTCTTCTTTGATGGTAATGGTGACGCGATCAGGGTTGGTGGGGACTTTGCGAATCCAGAAAAATGGCGTGTCAATGGAAACTGCGTTAATGCCATTTCCCTCTTTGAGTTTGCGCTGAGCTTCACCGATTTTGTGGCCAGCAATCTGATCAAAAATCGATTGCTCAGTGATATTGGGGCCAATATGGTAGGCGGTTTTGAGTTTGGCGCTGTAGCCACCTTCGACCTCGCGGAAATTTTCAATAAAGGGTTCGCCAAGGGAATAGATTTTTTGATCTTCAGGGATTTTGGCTTTGAC
The DNA here is from genome assembly GCA_964345645.1 of uncultured Candidatus Saccharibacteria bacterium. Taxonomy (GTDB): domain Bacteria; phylum Patescibacteriota; class Saccharimonadia; order Saccharimonadales; family Saccharimonadaceae; genus Nanosyncoccus. The sequence goes on along the minus strand of CAYFRK010000006.1, from coordinate 10,946 downwards.
TTTGATAAACTCTTCAATCCGCACAAAATCAAGTACATAAACAGAGTAAGTCATGGTCATAGAAAGCTTGGGTCGGTCTTCGCCTTTAACTTCGGCATCAACAGCGATAGAGGATTTCGGCTCAGAAGTGTCAACTTTGTAGCTAGATTCGATAATGAAGGTGGTGTCGGAAATATCAGCGTAGAGTTTTTTCTTGGCAATACTTTCTTTTTCAAACTTGAGCTTATCCTTGGCACTGTTAATATCAGACTGTTGGACAATAGTAATAATGTTCGTAGTGCCACCAGTAATGGCGGAGCTATAAGTGTTTTTCCACTCAGAGCTGTTTTTAATGACGGAGTTAGTGTCCCAACCCGAAGTTTTGTCGGCAAGATTATATTTATCACCAGGCTCGACAGCAACAATGGGAACGGAAGCAGATTTACGGCAACCATTAATAATAATTTCGGGATCAGTCTTGTTTTCACATTCATCAATAGTTCCACCATAGGATATTTTGGCATCAGCGGTGGAGGTGTATCTCAAATCATTATGGGTAAAGCTAGAGCCTGCTGGAATGGAAATTGTAGCTTTGTCTTTAAATCGAGCAAAAACCACAAGGTTTCCTTTCGCTTTTTCGCCAATATCTTTGCTACCAGTAGCAGTAAATTCAGTTTCGGCGGTGTCCTTGAAGGTGCGTTGGTCAAGATAGAACTTACCAGTGGAAGAATCTTCTTCTTTCTCTTGGTTGGTGAAGCTGATGGTTTCGGAAAAATTATTGGCAGTAGAGTGCACAGAGACAGTGACATCGGCGCGTGGGGCAATAACCAGCGCCCAAACCAGAAAGACAACCAGGAAAATTACGGCGACGCCACCGATAATAATCCATTTGCGATATTTATCAAAGTTGGGGATTTTGGATTTTTTAGCAGTTTTTTGCTCTTGTTTTGCGGATTCTTCAGTCTTGGCAGGATCCCCACTTTCGGAAACTTCAGTGTCAGTCAGCGTAATTTCATCAGAACTTTTTTCCGCGCCCGCTTGAGGTTCGGTGGAATCAAGAATTTTATCGACAGTTTCGGGCGGTTTTAAAAATTCCTCGGTGACGGATTCGGGAGTGTAAGCAGGCTGAGTAAGTTTTTCGATCATTTCTTGAGTCGGCACGGAAGGGGTCGATTGCAAACTTTCGGCAACTGGGATGCGGGTATTCATCGCCAGTTTCATAATTGCCGGATCGACAGTAATCAGCACCACAACTTTATCAAACTCGTTAGCGGCCTTAGCGATCAGCCTCACATTAATGGCACTTTTTAAGACCACCGATTTTTTGGGTGGAACTAGGGCAATAATTCTTTGACTGGAAGCCTTGATTTTGGCAATAATATCCGTGATATCGTTGTCTGGCTCAATATAAATCGTATCTTTATGCATATGCTTTTAATATAACACATTTTGTCTCGCTTGTGTTAAAATAAATGTGATGGGCATTTTTAGTTTTGGTAAAAAAGCAAAAAAAGGTTTCGGCACTCCCAAAACAGGGGAGATGGCGGAGCTGGCGCTTAGATCAATTCATGAAGGTATTATTATTCTCGACAAAAATGGGCACATTTTGTTTATTAATCCCGCGGCAATGACCATCACGGGTTGCACTAATATCGAAATGGCAATTGGTTTTGATTATAATTTGATAGTTAAACTGGTGGATAAAGAAAACGTGCCGATTCCAGCAGAGCAAGATAAACTAGCGGCGGCAATTAAAAATAATGAGGCGATTGTGAGCCGTGAATACGCCGTGGCTTCAACCACGCAGGCTGGCAAAGTTACCCCTGTGGCAATTACATTGACGCCGACTGGCGAAATGAGTGGCGACAAGATTTTGACCATGCGCAATATTGAGCAAGAGTTAAAAGAAGAGGGTGAGCAGATGGAATTTATCTCGATTGCCAGTCACGAAATGCGCACACCCGTGGCTTCGATTGAAGGTTATCTTGGACTGGCACTTAATCCGCAAACGGCGACCATAGACGATCGAGCGCGTAAGTTTATTGAAGCGGCGCATAATGCTAGTAAAAATCTCGGCAGACTGTTCCGAGATTTGTTGGATGTGACAAAGCTGGACGACGGCAGACTGAGGCCAAAGCTCAGGCCGCTGGATTTACAGGCAACTTTGAGAGAGATGGCACAAGAAATGATGCCGCAAGTACAAGCCAAACAGTTAGGATTTAGTTTTGGTAAAAGAGCCGTGACAAGTGGGGCGCGGCGCTTGGAACAAACAGTATATACTTTGGCGGATATTGATTTTTTGGGCGATATTTTTTCGAATTTGGTGGAAAATGCCATTAAATACACCCCCAGTGGCGGGATGGTTGCGGTTGATGTGCAGGGCGATGGTAATCGGGCGATTTTTAGTGTTTCTGATAATGGTATTGGGATTGAGTCGGATGATTTGCAATACATTTTTAAGAAATTTTATAGGGTAGATAATTCACAAACGCGCACGATTGGCGGTACTGGGCTGGGGCTATATTTAGTAAAACAGCGGGTTGAGGCGATGAATGGGCGCATTTGGGCGGAAAGTATTTTTGGTCGTGGCTCAACCTTTTTTGTGGCTTTGCCGAGACTATCGGCAAATGAATATGAAAAAAGCAATTTAGCTTGGCAAAATCAGCAAACTTCACAAGCTTTTGCCGAAAAAATGACAGGAAGTGGGACTTTTTCAACCGAAAGTATTGCGCCAATTAATACTAATCAGGTTTTATTGCCACAAACACCTGTGGCACAACAGCCGATAGTACCACAGCAACCGCCAATGCCACAGCAGCCTGCTGCGATACCAGTTCAGCCTCAGCAGCCCGTGCAAATACCACCGCAACAGATACCGCCACAACAAACGCCACCCGTAGCACCGCCACCAACACAAAATCCTATTCAAAATGGTTAAGGTATAGTATAATAGATGAAACGGAGGAAAAAATGACAAAAATAATGGTAGTCGAAGACGATCAAAACCTGCGGGAGATTTATAGCGTCCGCTTGACCGCTGAAGGCTACGAAATTGTCTCGGCCGGTGATGGCGAAGAGGCCTTAGCAGTCGCCGTCAAAGAAAAGCCTGATTTGATTTTATCTGATGTGATGATGCCAAAGATTTCGGGTTTTGACATGTTAGACATTTTGCGTTCCACGCCCGAAACCAAAGACGTTAAGGTCGTGATGATGACCGCTTTGTCCTCCGAAGAACAACGCAAACGTGGTGAGGCTTTGGGAGCGAACCGTTATCTGGTAAAATCACAAGTAGGGATTGAAGACGTGGTGAATACTATTCATGAAGTTTTAGGAGATCGCCCTGCGCAATCAGCCCCGCAACCAACACAAGGAGTTCAACAAGCAAATGCCGCAAAACAACAA
>CAYFRK010000006.1:0-7465 GCA_964345645.1 uncultured Candidatus Saccharibacteria bacterium | reverse complement strand
CAACCAGCCAATCCGGCTCAATAAGTTTTTAGCAGAAAGATTAGGAATTTCTCGTCGCGAAGCCGATGATTTAATTGTGGCAAAAAAAGTGTTAATAGGGGAAAAACCAGCAGTTTTAGGGCAAAGAATTGACAAAAATGACAAAGTGTGCTATAATGGAGAGATAGTTCCCTTTCTTACAAATTTTTCTTATATCGCCCTCAATAAACCAGTGGGCTATGTGTGTTCGCGCAAAAAACAGGGCGATGCGCCAACGATTTATGAATTATTGCCAGAAAATCTACGTAGTCTGAAGCCAGTGGGGCGGCTAGATAAAGATTCTTCGGGCTTGATTTTACTAACCAACGACGGAGATTTTGCCTTTCGAATGACGCACCCAAAATTTATGAAACACAAACGCTATGAGGTAAAACTAGACAAACCCTTGGCACCACTGCACCAGCAAATGATTGCAGATTTTGGGGTGGAGATTGGCGATGGCGTGAGTCGTTTGGGGCTGACGGCCTTAGACGAAACGCGGCAAAAATTTACGGTGGAAATGAGCGAGGGGAGAAATCGGCAAATTCGGCGCACTTTTGCGGCGCTAGGATATAAAGTAGTGGCTTTGCACCGCCAACAATTCGGCAAATACGTACTGGGCAACTTGAAGCCCGGAGAATTTTTATTTTTGCAATAATTTAGCAATGCGCGTTTTGAGAGGGTGATCTTCGGAAGAGCCGTCAATGGTGTCGATGGCAACCCTTAAAAGACCAAGGGCGGTGATAAAAGAGTAGTCGAGATTTATTTTGGAGCGATTTTGGATGCCGACAACATCTTCGGGATCGATGAGATGAATTAACGGGCGCTTGGCGAAAGGAAGTTTTTTATACCAATCAGTAGTGGCCAACGCTTCTTGGAGTTCGGAGAGACCAGCGCCGCCACCGCAAAGCAAAACTCGGCTGGGCAAAAGATTAGTGGGCGAAAAATCTTCAAGCGCAATCTCAACACCTGCCAACCAAACGGATAAGTTGCGTTGCAGGGCGCTGGTGATTTTGGCTTTGAGATGATCATCGAGTTTGGGATTGTCGAGATTTAATTTGTAGCGTTCGGCAGTGGCAAAATCAACACCTAAAGCTTCGGATAATTGACGGGTAAAACTGCGGCCGCCAATACTGAACATTTTTGTACCCTCAACACCGCCGTCATTAACCACGGCAAGATCGGTGGTGCCACCACCAATATCCATGACGATGCCAGAAAAATCACTGCTGGTGTCGTCACCAAGACAGGCGCGACAAACCGCAAAAGGCTCAACGGCGATAGCGAGCAGTTCAAGATCGAGCTCGGCGCAAACTTTTTCGATGGCTGCAACGTGAATTAGCGGAGCGAAAGCGGTGTAAAACTGAATACTGACTTCGGAACCTTTAAAGCCGATGGGGTTGCTGATTTTGTAGCCGTCGATATTGAGTGCCACAATGGCGGAATTAATCAAGCGCACTTCGACTTTGGGATTATTGGTTTCGATGGCGACTTCTTTTTGGGCTTTGATTTCGGTACTGTCTTGGACTTTTTTGACGATGGCAGACATTTCGGCATCAGAAATTGGTTTATTGCCATTTTCGCGATGATAACGCACGGTGGAAGTTTCACCTTTCACCAGTTCGCCAGCAATACCGACAACGGTAGTTTTGGCGGTGAAACCAGCTTCGTTTTCGGCACGGCTGAGCGCGCGTTCGCAGACTTCAATCACGGCAGGAATATCGGCAATAGCGCCAGCATACATGTTGCCAGAATCTTGACGCGCCCGACCAGCACCAACGACGGTGAGAGAGCCGTCTTTTTCGCGCACGGCAATCAGAGCTTTGACAAACTCCGAGCCAATGTCGAGCGCCAAAACGGCATCACGATTAACGCGAACTTGGGCGTCTGAAGACTTAAATCTTCGCAAAATACTCATGGTAAAATTATAGCACAAAATTATGCAAGAATAGCTTTGATACGGCGGATGCCAGCGGCTGAAGATTCTTCTTTAGTGATTTTGAAATGACCAAGTGCGCCGGTACGTTCAACGTGGGGCCCGCCACAAACTTCGCAAGAGACTGGTGGTTCTGTTTGCTCGCCAATCGTATAGACTGTGAGTTTTTCGGGATATCTTTCCCAAAATTGACCGTGGGCTTTGAGTTGGTTTTTGGCATGATTTTTATCGCATTCGACAAACGAAACGGGCAGGTCGGCAGCAATCCAGGCATTAACCTGATCTTCAACTTTTTGCAGTTCTTCGGCGGTCATTTTGTGATCGAGATTAAAATCAAAACGCACGCGCTCAGCAGTGATATTACTGCCTTGCTGACAAATTGCAGGGTCAATATGTTTTTGCAAAGCAGCAAGCAATAGATGGGTGGCGGTGTGATATTTAGTGGTTTGCTCGCCATGATCTTCGAGCCCGCCTTTGAACATGCCTTTGCTCGCGGTTTGACTACGTTGGCGTTGTGCGTCGAGGGCGGTAGAAAATTCGGTTTGGTAATCTTGAGAAAGCGGGATGTTTTGGCGGTAAGCCTCTTCAACGGAAATTTCAAAAGGAAAACCGTAGGTGTCTTGGAGTTTGAATAAATCATAGCCGGTCAGACCAGAAGCGGTGGCTTTTTTCGCCATTTTATGGAGTTCTTTTAAGCCCTTATTCAGAGTGGTGCGAAAAGCACGCTCTTCTTTTTCGAGAATATCGATAGCGCGCTCGCGATTGGCTAAAACTGCGTCTGGAAGAGAGGCATATTCTTGCTCGATGGTAGCGATAGTTTCACGCATAAAATCTTGAGCGATACCAAGATCCAGCGCCTTCAAAATTGCGCGACGAATCAGGCGACGCATAACGTAGCCGTGGGCTTTATTGGACGGAGTTAAGCCTTGCGCAGCGAGCAAATAAGCGCCACGCAAATGATCGGCAATGATGCGCATTTCGGCGGTGTGGTTGTCGTAAGTTTTGCCAGAAAGCTGTTCAAGTTTTTCGATAATCGGGCGAATCAGGGAAATTTGGAATATATCAAAAGAGCCGATACTGGCAGCGGCGAGACGTTCTAGCCCACCGCCAAAATCCACGTTTTTGTGTTGAAGTTCGCTGAAAGAACCGTCTAGATTGCGACGATATTGCATAAAAACCTGGTTGCCGATTTCCATAAAACGGGCGCCTTTGGAGGCTGGGTGACTCTTGCCATATTTAGCGACGTCTTGTTTGTCTTCGCCAAAATCATAAAAAACCTCGGAGTCGGGACCGCAAGGATCGCCAATGGGTGTGGTTTCAATGCCACCGCCTCGGCTCCACCAGTTTTCGTGATCACCGTAGAAAAAGATGCGTTCCCCTGGTTGGATACCTCGTTGGTCACCATTTTCTGCTGTGCCAATTTCAGCGATTTTAGCTTCGATGCCAGCTTGAGCAAAAACTTCCTGCCAGATTTTGGCGGATTCGTCATCGCGCGGGATGCCATATTTTTCGTTACCGATAAAACAAGTGACGTAGATTTTTTCAGGGTCGAGTCCGATTTCTTTAGTCCAAAATTCAAAGAAGTTTTCGATTTGTTCCCTTTTGAAATAATCACCTAGCGACCAGTTGCCGAGCATTTCAAAAACGGTGGTGTGGCGAGGATCGCCAACGTCGTCAATGTCTTGGAGGCGCAAGCAAGGTTGAGAGTTGGTAAGGCGTTTGCCGTCAGGATGGGGTTCGCCGAGAAGATAGCGAAGAAGCGGTTGCATGCCAGAGCCGGTAAAAAGCGTGGTGGGGTCGTTTTCAAGCACTAATGGAGCCGGTGTGATGATTTTGTGGCCAAGTTTAGCCTGAAAATCCAAGAATTTTTGTCTAATTTCGCTTGCGTTCATAAGAGTAATTATAGCATATGTGTGATTATTTGATGATGCCGCCGCCGAGGCAAGTTTTATCGTTATAAAAAACGGCGGATTGGCCGGAGGCGGGGCGCTTGATTTCTTGATCGAAATGTAGAGTGTTGCCATCGAACCGCGCGGGGATAAGTGGGGCGCGGTGGCGCAAGCGAACTAAAATTTTAGGCTCTGGTGCTGTTCGCAAAACTACGTCTTTTAACTCAAGTTTTTTCGTCCAAAGGCTGGGGTGGTTGAGATTTTGCGAAACATAAATGATGTTGTTTTTTAAGTCTTTTTGCACCACATAATAAGGCAGACCGCCGCCAACATAAAGACCGTGGCGCTGACCGATGGTGTAAAAAATGGCGCCGTCATGATAGCCAAGCACCGTTTCGGTTTCGGCTTCACGAATTTCGCCGGGTTCAATGTCAATATAGGTGCGCAAAAAATCTTTCATGCCAACTTCGCCGACAAAACAAACCCCCATGGACTCTTTTTTATAAGCATTATGCAAACCGTGCTCCGCGGCAAGTTTTTTGACGGCAGGTTTTTTGAGATGACCGATAGGAAAAAACGTGTGGGCAAGTGCTTCGTCGCTGATGCGATAAAGAAAATAGGTTTGGTCTTTATTTTCATCGGCAGCACGCAAAAGCTGCGGATGCACCGAAGAAGATGTGTTAGCTCCTCCTTTTCTGGCGTAGTGCCCGGTGGCAATAAAATTAGCACCACGCTTCATGGCTGATTCAAAAAAGAGCTTGAATTTAATTTCCTGGTTGCAAATAATATCGGGATTGGGCGTGTTGCCTTTTCTGAACTCAGCCAACATATAATCAACTACTTTTTGCTTGTAGGCAGCCTCGAAATCCCAGACCTCAAAATCGAGGTCGAGTTTAACGGCAACGCGTTTAGCATCGGCAAGATCTTCCGCCCAAGGACATTTCATGCCGGGAAGATCCTGCGACCAGTTTTTCATATAAACCCCAGTAACATCATAGCCCTGCTGTTTTAAGAGCAAAGCGGCGACAGAAGAATCTACGCCTCCGGACATGCCAAGAAAGACTTTTTGACCAAGATTATTTTTCATGTCTTTTGAGTTCCTCTTCAACGGCGGTGCGAATGAATTTGGCGGCAGTGCGCACATCGGCTTCGGTGTTATCTTTACCAAAAGAGATGCGGAGAGAGCCAGCAATTTCAGAGTCCGAAAGACCGATAGCGGTGAGAGTGCGAGGTGGTTCGCCTTTGGAAGCGGCGCAAGCGGCACCCGTAGAAACCATAACGCCTTGTTCTTCCAGACGATAGATTAGGCGCTCGGCATCCACGCCGGGAAAAGAGACAGAACAGAAATTAGACAGCTTATGCTTGACATTTCCGAGAAAGTGTGCTATAATGGAAGATTGAGTTAATTCTTGTTGAAAAATTGCAGAAAGTTTGGTGTATTTTTTGCGGTAAGACGCAAGATGAGCCTTGGCTTCTTCGGCAGCAGCAGCAAATCCCATTAAGGCCGGAACGTTTTCGGTGCCAGAACGCAGACCCTGCTCTTGCCCACCACCAACCGTGAGCGGCTGTAGTTCGACGCCGCGACCGCGATACAGCGCGCCGACACCTTTGGGGCCATAAACTTTGGCAGCGCTAATAGTAAGTAAATCCACACCCATGCGCGCAACATTAATATCAATTAAATTTAGCGCTTGCGAAGCATCAGAATGCAGAAAAATTGGGGTTTTGTTGCCATTTTTCAGACGATTAGCGCGCTCGGCTCGAATAATTTCAGCGATTTCGGCAAGGGGAGCGATGATGCCGATTTCATTATTGGCGAGTGAAATCGAAACCAGTTGAATATCTTGACTAAGTTTTTGCTTAAAATCAGCGAGATCGATGTAGCCAGTTTGATCAACTTTAATTTCTTGCACTGGGTGTTTAGCGGCAGCGGCTACCACGGCAGGATGCTCGGTAGCGAGAATTAAAACAGGGGCGGAGGTAGGCACGGCGGTAAAAGCCAGATTGATAGACTCCGTAGCACCAGAAGTAACCACGAGATCAACGCCTTTGGCGCCGATAGTGTGAGCTAGGCGGTCTTTGGCAGACTCATAATCTGCGCGCACTTTTTTGGCTGGCAGATATGGGGCGGAAGGATTAAAAAATTGCTCAGCAAAATAAGGCTCCATGGCCTTGAGGGCTTTAGAGCTTATAGGTGTAGCGGCAGCATAATCAAGATAAATCATAACGATTATTTTAACATATTTTGATGGTTTTGACTAGTAAAAGGTTTTATTCTTCTGTTGATTCGGGAAGAGGAATAAAAGTGCTGACTTTTTGATCGGATTTACTGGTGACGGTGAAAGATGGGGCAGCGGCGTCAGACTCGAATTCAAACTCGTCTTCGAGGTCGATTTGCCATTGAGTTTTGATGGCAAGAATATCACCATCGAAGCCCCAGTTCATGGGAAAAGATTCGAGGTTATTATTGGTGGTGATACTGCCGGTGCCGTCCGCTTCAAATTGCCAAATCACCCCTGGGTTTTCCTGCTGTTGCCATTTGTGAATTTTAACCAGCAGTTCGCCACTGGCTAGCGAGCTATTAGCGCCACGAGTTAAAGCGGTGATCAGGAAAAATACCGAGATAGCAAGTGTAATAATGCCGAAAATAATCAAGCCGGCAAGTGCAATTTTTTTCTTTTTAGTTAAATTTTTCATCAAAAAATCTCCTTAGCACCATTATAAAAAGTTTAATGATTTTAGTAAAGCTTTTCTTTGACGATGCGGAGATATTCGTGCAGGGCTTGGCGGAAATTTTCTAGCTCGGCGCCCTCAATTTTGACATAAGAACCGCCGGATGGGCGCTTGAAAACCCCGGTTGGGCGGACTTCATAGCGCATGGTGATACTTTTTTCACGACCAGCTTCGTTCCAACTTTCGTGCCAAATCCAAACATTCTTTTTGTGTTCAAAAAATTCGCGACGATGGCCGGCGGGAATTTTACCAAAAATCAAACGACCCAGTTCGGACTCGGCGTTGATTAAATCTTCGGTGGTAAGATGCGGGCGGACGGTGGAATGATACTTTTTCAGATCATCAAGAATTGCATCAAGTTTTTTGCGCGCAGATTGAAGACGAGTTTTTAGCGGGCTTTTAGACGACATTTTTCGATCTCCTCGGAAATGGCCGTCAATTCATCATAAAGCTCAAACGGTTCTGGTGCCGTCTCAACTGGAATAGTGGCAAAGCTAGTCTCTTGCCTTGGAATGCGAAATGTTGAATAATATTCGGACATTTTGTGTAGTTTGTTCTGCGATTTTAGTCTCAGAAACTCCCAATTTAATAGATAGCCAGCGCGCAATATCTTTAATATATGCTGGTTCGTTTATTTTACCACGATTTGGAACTGGTGTCAAGAAAGGAGCGTCAGTTTCAAGCAAAATGCGCTCCAGAGGCGGCAAGGGGAGAGTGGAATAAGTGGCGAGGCCATTAACGCCAATATAAAAATTACGGTCAAGCGCTTTTTTGAGATTCTTTTTGTTGTCAGAAAATGAATGAATGACGCCTTTCAATTTGGGAAAATTATCAACCACGGCAAAAAAGTCGTCAAAAGCTTCGCGAACGTGAAAAATCAGGGGTAGAT